>DASSKX010000547.1:0-4996 GCA_035689925.1 Acidobacteriaceae bacterium | reverse complement strand
GCATCGGGTCGACGCCTGCCGCCCGGCGCGCCGGCAGCCAGGCAGCCGCCAGTCCGCTGGCCAGCAGCAACAATGCCGCTCCGGCGAGAGCCCAGCCGTCGTGAGCAGAAACCCCGTACAGGAATCCGTGCACCATCCGCCCCGAACCCCAGGCCAGCGCTGTCCCGACTACGACCCCGGCAATCAGCATGCCGCCCGCCTGGCGCATCACCATCCAGACCAGGTTCCCGCGCTGCGCGCCGAGCGCGATGCGCACCCCCAGCTCGCGCGTTCGCTGCGTCACCACGTAGGCGAGCAACCCATACAGGCCAGCGACGCACAGCAGCAGAGCGGCCCCGCCGAAAATCTCCAGCAAATGCGCCGCAAGCCGCTGGCTGCCATAGGAATCCTCCACAATCTGGTCCATCGTCGTGATGGTCGCATTCTCCAGTTCCGGACTTGCCTGGCGCAGGATGCTGCGCAGTTCGGGAATCATCTCGCTCGTCGGGCGGCCGGTCCGAATCGCCAGATCCATCGCGATCGTTGTCGGCTGATAAATGCCGGCCGCCGGAGTGATTTGGCACAGGCACACCTCCAGTTCCGGTTGTGAAGCCTTCTCAATCGATGCTTGCCTCAGCTCGTCCTGCACGCCCACGATGTACATCGGAACGTTCTTCCGCAGGTTCCAGACCTTCAGCCCCAGCACCGAGTTCGGATCGTGCTTGTCCGGCGCATATTCGCGCACGAATGCCGGGTTAACGACCGCATAGGCCTGCGATGTCGGCGTGTCCTCGTGATTGAAAAAGCGTCCGCCCAGCATTTTGAATCCGAAAATCTTCTGAATATCCGGACTTACCGCTTTCAGCGTCGCCGCAACGGTGCTTCCGTTCATGCGCAGGGTCAGCAGGATATGGAACGTCTGCCCCAGCGGTACCTCGCTCATCAGCCCCGCTGCTTGTACCCCATGCAGATGCTGCACACGCTCGAGGAGCGGATTGTAGAGCGTCTGCGACATGTCAGTTCCCGCAAATCGAAATGCGGGCACATTCAGATTGGCGACGATGATGTGATCGGTCCGGTAACCGAGCGGCACCTGCCGCAGCGTATAGATCGTCCGCAGCAGCAGACCGCAGGTCACCAGCAGCGTGAGCGACATGGCGATCTCCGCAGCAACCAGAACTCCCCGCAGCCGATGGTGCCGCCGCCCAGTGCCCGCCTGCGCGCCGCCCTGCCGAAGCGCCGGCTCGATGGGCGCCCGCACCGCCAGCAACGCCGGCCACGCGGTCGAGACAGCAGCAGAAATCAGCGTCAGTCCGCACAGCACCGCCAGGATCGGGAAATTCAGCTGCGTCGATAAATCAAGATTCAGATGGATGGGCCTGACGCTCTCAGCGAGGCGGATACCGCCAATTGCCAGCCCAATGCCCAGTACGGCGGCGGCGGCGCTCAGCACCAGCCCTTCGACGATCATCTGCTGCATCACACGCCATTGGCTCGCGCCCAGTGCGCCGCGGACCGCAATCTCGCGCTGCTGTGCCGTGCTCCGCGCCAGCAGCAGATTCGTCGCGTTCACGCATGCGATCAGCCACAGCACTCCGGAAGCTGCCAGCAATGCAAGCAGCGCCTTCTTCATATCGGCGTCAACCAGCGAATCCGACAGCCGCTGCAGAGCCACGACAGCGTGATGAAGGCCTGATTCCTTATCGGGATACTCAGGTGCGATCGTCTTCTGGATCGCATTCATCTCCGCCTGCAGGAACGCCATGCGAACCCCAGGTTTCAGCCGTCCGAGGGCCTGGAAGACCGACGCGTCATTTCCGCGCTTCTGGTCGGCAGCACTCAGGTGCACCGCAGTCCAGACGTCACCCACCGTCCTCCCGCCACGCAAGGGAAAGCTAAACCCGCGCGGCATGACGCCGATCACCGTGTAGGCGGTCTTGTTAATGTGAATCACCCGCCCGATGATCCCTCGATCTCCGCCAAAGGCCGCCTGCCAGACCGGGTAACTCAGGATGATGTTGCCCGCATTCTTCCCTGCCGCATCATCGGTGCTGATCGCATCGAACCCGCGACCCAGCATTGGCTGTACGCCCAGCAGCGGAAATAGCCGTGCGCTCACCGCGTATCCGCCCACCTCGAGCGCCGAGGATTCGCCTTCGAGGTAGTTTCGTCCAGTCATCTGATCCCAGAACGAAATCTCCTGGAGCGTGTGGCTGCGCGCCTGCCACTCACGAATGTCCGGCCAGGTCTCGTTGTTGAAGAATCTCGGGTCATTTGCGGCTCGCTCGTTCAGCAGCACCAGCCTGTTCGCATCCCGATAAGGCAGCGAGCGAAGCAGCATGTGATCCACCACCGTGAACATCGCTGTCGCCGCCCCGATGCCCAGTGCCAACGTGCCTATTACCGTCGTGGCGAATCCTGGCGAGCGCCTCATCTGCCGCAGCGCATACAGAACGTCGCGCTCCAGATTCTCGATCCAGAGCACGCCCTCGCCGCGACGGAAGCTTTCGCGGCTCTGCGTCACGCCCCCGAAGCTCACCAGAGCGGAGCGGCGCGCCTCCTCAGCGCTCATGCCCTTTCTGCAGTTCTCTTCCGCGGCCATTTCCAGATGCGTGCGCAGTTCCTCGTCGAGTTCAGCGTCGGAATCGCGTCGCCCGAACAGGGCCGCACAGCGGCTCATCATCGCTCGAAGCCAGCTCATCTTTTTACTCCCCACTCAGCCCGCCATCGGGGCTCAGAAACCGTGCCATGGTTGCCGCGACGCGTTCCCAGCTTTCCGTCTCGCGCGCGATCTGCGCCTTGCCGGAACGAGCCAGCGAGTAGTAGCGAGCGCGGCGACCGTTTTCGCTCGTTCCCCACTCGGCGGTGATCCAGCCTCTTTGGCGCAGGCGCAGCAGCGCCGGATAGATGGTCCCCTGATTCAGGCTCAGCGCCTGCCGGCTGATCTGCTCGATGCGCCGGGCAATGCCGTATCCGTGCAGCGGCCCCATCGATTCCAGTGTCTTCAGTACCATCAGGTCAAGGGTTCCCTGCAGAACATCGGTTTTGTCGCTCGCCAATCGCCTTCTCCTGTAGAGAACCTACAGATACTCCGGCTTCCAGTTGAATGTCAACAGGGAGCTTTGCTCTACGTCCGTAAGCACGGTGTTCTTCCGGCGATGCGCTTGCGAGCGCGTAAGCCGTTGCACGCGGCGCGCTTTGACGTACGTGCGCTGCTTTTCGTCCTAATGTTCGCTGGAAAACATAAGGCGGTTCCTGTACTCTGTGTAAGCCCAGTCAGGGACGTCTGGAGGTGTAGTTCTTTGGCGGAGGTTCGCGTTCAGGAAGGCGAGCCGCTTGAAAATGCATTGCGCCGGTTTAAGCGCAAGGTCCAGCAGGAAGACATCATCAAGGAAGTGAAACGTCATTCCTTCTACCTGAAGCCGGGCGAAAAGCGCCGTGTGAAGGAAGCGCTGGCACGGAAGCGGAATCGTAAAAAGGCTCGTAAAGAGCAGGATTAAGTACAACAGCAGTCATCGGGCCGGTCTGTACCTGTCCCCAGAAATCAGGACAGACCCCGCCCCGCAGTCGTTCCATGCGGGGATTTGGAAGCCTGCATTGAGGCGCGCCCCGCTCGCGCGCCGGAGATTCAAGGCCGGCTCGTTCACCATCCGGTTGTTTGTTGAGCGGTTTTTGGCTTGTTGCCGTTGTTGTCCTTTCGCCGCATTTCCATTGCGGCAGCGCGCTGACAACGAATTGCTTTTCTCCGGAACCAGTCGGGTATTCGATCCCGCTGCTTCCGGATTCTTCGTCTCAACGCGCATTGGGCCCCTATCCAATCGGAAGTACCACGTCAGGTAAGGTTCCGGCGTGTCGGACAGGTCGGCGGGTCCCGGGCATCATTCAGGATCGGCCAGCAGGTGTGACGCGTTGCGATCCTGGAGCGTGGTGAGTCGGTGCTTCGGGCAAAGGCGAGGGATTCGGATGGAGTTCGTCGACAAAGTTCTCAAATGCGTGGACTGCGGGAACGATTTCGTGTTCACTGCGGGTGAGCAGCTCTTCTTCTTCGACAAGCAGTTCAAAAACGACCCCAAACGGTGCAAGCAGTGCAAGGCTAAACGCGCATCCGGTTCCGGTGCAGCGCGCCCTGAAACTCGCACGGTTTGCTCGGAGTGCGGCACGGAGACCACCGTCCCCTTCAAGCCTACCCAGGGCCGTCCTGTACTGTGCCGGAGCTGCTTTCAGCAGAAACGCGGCGCGATGAGCCAGGCCAGCTAGCAGCCGGCCCGCCAACTCACCGCGAGTGCGGCGCGAGCCAGCCGGCGACTCGCCGAGACTGCCGTGTTTCCTGCGCGTAATTACATTTTCGAAACTGCGGCAGCGCAATGCCAGTCGGGCGGTTCCTCGCCCCGGATGGCCACACTATCTGGATCAGGAAGACGCCCAGGATTACCGGGCGCGCGATTCAGCGAGCTTGCGCGACTTCTTTGAAGCAGTGCCTGAAGAACCGGTGGCAGCCAGCGTCTCCAGCTTTTTCTCATTTTCCCGGCGCTTCTTGTCTTCGTGAGAGACCAGGAGCGCCTCGATCTGCCGCAGCAGATCCTGGGTATTCATCGGCTTGACCAGCATCTTGTCCGTGCTGGCGGTCACCCAGTCCACATCCGCAGGTGGATACGCAGTGAGCATGGCGACGGCCGGCCGGTTCGGGGCGCGCTTCGCCGCGGCGGCGACTTCCTGCCCCGCCGTGTCGCTCTCCATCCGCAGGTCGGTGATCACCATGTGATACTCGTTCGACTTCAGCCGCATCTTGGCTTCGCGCGCAGAAGCCGCCGTTTCCACTTCGAAGCCGCTAATCTCCAGCACCGCTTTCAGCGTCAGCAAAATCGCCACGTCATCATCGACCAGTAGAATGCGCCGTTTCATAGAACTCCTGACTTTCGGGGGATCATACATCCGCAATCGCGGTCGGATGAGGGGGACAGGCGGAAACCGGGCCCGGCATCCATTGTTACACTAAGCAACGTGGCAGAATACCACG
>DASSKX010000546.1:0-2822 GCA_035689925.1 Acidobacteriaceae bacterium | reverse complement strand
CTGCAAGCGATCGGCTCTGAATAGTATTCGATTTATTCCACAATTGCCTGGGCGGCAGCCTCGGTAAAGACGAGGTGTATCGCTCGCCGCTTTGTCATGCCGACCGATGCCGGGCGAGCCGGGATACGCCAGCAGATCGTCTCGAGGACTTATGCGGAGCCGCCAGTTTCTTCCGCAGCACTGCGCCCAGGGAGCCGCTTTCCAGTTCGTCGGAGCGCACTTCAATATCGGCTGAATGCAGCGCTCGCAGAAGTTCGCCTTCCAGCCGCTCGAGGTTCCGCTCTTTATCCCGCCGAATCAGCTCCCGCACGTATTCGCTGGGCGTGCCATAGGCCCCCTTCTCC
This sequence comes from Acidobacteriaceae bacterium, assembly GCA_035689925.1. Lineage (GTDB taxonomy): Bacteria > Acidobacteriota > Terriglobia > Terriglobales > Acidobacteriaceae > Palsa-343. The sequence goes on along the minus strand of DASSKX010000546.1, from coordinate 2,478 downwards.
ACCTGCATTTCAAGGTAGGTCCTGAGTTGCTCCGGAAGAGAAATGTTCAGGGAGGACATCGGCATGCTCCTACTATGACAGAAAACGGAACCTACGACCGACCATGCTGCCTTGGCAGGTTCTTCAGTTGTCCCGCTGTTGATGACAGCCGCTGCTCGTCCGCCTAGAGTCCTTTCATTCCCGCGCTCTGGTAGATCTGCGACATCAGCATCATGTCGCGGAGGCCTTCGTGGCCGTCGGTTTTTGGGTCGCGATTGTTCCAGACGCAGTCCGCAAAGTAATCCGCCTGCGTCGTGAACTGCGCCGGGTCCTTCTGCGGATCGGGCATGTCGAGCATCTGCCCGTTGCTCAGGCGCCCGGTCAGATGCATGCCCTGATAGGGGAAGGCCGGCTCCATGGCGATCCAGCCTTTCGATCCGTGCACCTTGAAGAATCCGCCGCCGCCCGTGTCGCCGCCGTAGGTCGTCGTGCAGCTGGCAAGGATGCCGGAGGGGAATTTCATCGTCCAGCCGTCGTTCTCCTCGACCTGGTCGAAGCGGCCGTCGTGGTCGATGGTCGAGGAATTGGCCTTGATGTCGCCCGGCTCTTCTCCGGTGAGATAGCGCGTGGCGTTCAGGCAGTAGACGCCCACGTCGAGCAGCGGGCCTCCGCCGGCGAGTTTCTTGTTCAGCCGATATTCGGGTGCGCTGACACCGTCGAGTTCAAAGGTCGGCCGAATGGGGAATCCGAAGCCGCTCTCGATTGTCTGCACCTGCCCGATTTGCCCGGAGCGAATCAGCTCGATGGCCTTGAGGTGCTGCGGCTGATACTGGCAGCGGTAAGCGATCATCAGCTTCACACCGCGGTGACGGCACTCGTCGATCATTGCCTGGGCATCGGCGACGCTGGTCGCCATGGGCTTCTCGCAAAGCACGTGCACACCGGCCTTTGCGGCGCGGATGGTGTACTCGGCGTGCATGGAGTTGGGCAGCGCGATGTAGACGCCGTCGATCTCCTTGTTGTGCGCGATCTCGTCGAAGTTGTCGTAGCTGTAGATCGACGGCGAGGGCACGTTGTACGTCGCCGCCTGCTTCTCGGCCTTTTCCCGATGGCCGCTCACCAGGGCCGTGATGCGGCCGGTCTTCGACAACTCGACGCCGGGCATGAAGTGGCCCATGGAGATGCGCCCCAGCCCCACGATGCACCAGCCGAATTTGCGGCCGGCATGGTTGCCCGGCGCTTCGGTCTCCTGCGCATTGATGCGCGGCACGGTGGTGGAGAGCGCGGCCATGGCGCTCAGGCGGGAGAAGTCGCGGCGGGTCAGCTTCATGGGCAAAGATCCTCCGCCCGCCATTGTAGTCACCAGGCGACGAACGGGGCCTTCCGGACCCACTCTGTGCTGGTGAGTTGCGCCAGCATGAAGGCCGCTACGTCGGCGCGCGCAATGCGGACTGCGCCTGGGGGCAAGGCATCGGCGTTCACACGCCAGATACCGCGGCCTTCGGTATTCAGCAGCTTCGGCGGCTGGACGATGGTCCACTCCCGGTCGCTGCGTCGGATGAGCTCCTGCATGGCGCGCTGCGAGGCGAAGGGGTTCTTCAGGATGGTGGAGCCGACGAGCTTCATCATCAGGCGTGCGGGCGCTGAAAGGTTCCTGCCTGCGCCGGGATCGACTCCGGCGGCGCCGAGCACAATCAGCCGGCGAACGCCGTTCAGCTTCATGGCAGGAAGAATCTGCTTCATGGATTCGGGGAGCAGCGTGCGGTCGCCGAGGGAGCGGGCGCCGAGCGCGGAGAGGACCGCATCCTGGCCGATGATTGCGTTGGCCACCGGCTGCGCGTCCGTGGAGTCGCCGACGACGACATGCACGGGTCCCTGAGAAGTCAACGACCGCGGATTGCGCACGAACGCCGTGACGTGATAACCCTGCGCCAGCGCCTGCCGGACCAGTTCCCGGCCGGTGCCGCCGGATGCTCCGAAGATGACGAGGTTCATCGAAGGCCTCCCACCGCGCCCGTTGGATGACAACGCGGAGGTGCGCCGCTTCAAATTTTCGCGCGTGCTACTGGTCCCGCAGCAGGACAGCGGGATCGGCCTGCACGGCGCGACGCGCAGGCACGGCAGCCGCGACGGCTCCAATGGAAATCATCGCGGCCAGGGCGCCGGTGATCACCACCGGATCGTAGACCGTCGCCTCGTAAACGATGCTCGCCAGTATTTTGCTGGTCAGCGCGCCGAGCAGCAGTCCTGCAACCGAACCAAGGCCGAGCAGCACGACCGTGCGGCCCATGGCTGCGCGGAGCACCTGCCGCTGGCGCGCGCCGAGGGCGACGCGGATTCCCAGTTCGCGCAGGCGCCGCGTCACCGTGTAGCTGGTCATGCCGAAGATGCCGGTCACCGCCAGCATGCCTGCCAGCAAGCCGAGCACGCTGAGGGCGACGGTGGCGACGCGCGACGGGAAGAGGGCGAGATCCAGCGCGTGCGGCCAGCTTTCGACGT
>DASSKX010000545.1:0-2273 GCA_035689925.1 Acidobacteriaceae bacterium | reverse complement strand
ACCCTCACGCCTGCCCCTCTCCCATCAAGGGAGAGGGGACTCACACCTTCCACAAAAAAACCCGTGCCGGCAAATATACCGGCACGGGCTTCAGTGGGTCACACGCTGCGTAGCTCGATCAGGCCATCGCCTTGCGCAGCTTGGTGATCGCCGCCTTTTCCAGCTGGCGAATACGCTCCGCAGACACGCCGTACTCGTCGCCCAGCGCTTGCAGGCCGGTCTTCTTGCCCTCCTGCAACCAGCGCCGCGCCACGATGTCGCGACTGCGATTATCCAGCTGGCTCAGCGCCTGGCTCAGGTTCTCGCGGCGGTGCGAGGCCCAGTCGCTGTCTTCGAGCGCCATGGCCGGATCGTCGGCGGGTTCGCTGGCCAGGTATTCTTCCGGCGAGCGTCCCTCGTCGTCGCTTTCCGTGCCGGTCAGGTTGAACGATACGTCCTGCCCGCTCAGGCGGCGCTCCATTTGCAGCACCGTTTCCGGCTTGACGCCAAGGTCCTCCGCGACCGCCCGAACCTCGCCGGCGCTCAGCCAGCCCAGGCGCTTCTTGGAGCGGCGCAGGTTGAAGAACAGCTTGCGCTGGCTCTTCGTGGTCGCGACCTTGACGATACGCCAGTTGCGCAGGATGAACTCGTGGATTTCGGCGCGGATCCAGTGCACGGCAAACGAAATCAAGCGCACGCCGACATCCGGGTCGAAGCGCTTGGATGCCTTCATCAGGCCGATGTTGCCCTCTTGAATGAGGTCGGCCAGCGGCAGGCCGTAGCCCATATACCCGCGCGCCACGTGTACGACGAAGCGCAGGTTGGACAGGATCAGCCTCTGTGCTGCCTGCAGATCGTTGTGGTTGCGCAGTTCGCGCGCCCACTCGCGCTCTTCCTCCGCATCCAGCATGGGAATCGCGTTGACGGCCCGAATGTAGGCGTCAAGGCTGCCGGTAACGGGGACGAGCGCTCCGCCGGACGTTAAAGCCCGCATATTCAAAGCGTTGGAATTGCTCATCGAACCCCCAAACTAAAAGACTAGCACTTAAGCTATTAGAGTGCTAACGGCCCACCATAGTTCAATTCTCAAAAAAATCAAGCCCAGGAGGCCGGAGGGCTCCTTGACCCTTCGTGCGAAGCTGCCGGGACCGTACATTCCAGGGGCGTGAAGAGTGAGCTCTGATCGCCGTGGGAGACCCGGTTGTGTCGTGCTCAACGTGGCTGGATGGCGCGCAGGTGTCGGCTCACCGCCCACCAGGAGCCGAGGAAACCGAGCCCGGTGCCGGCGACAAACAGCATGAGCAGACCGCCGAAGGACAGTCCGGTCAGGTGAAAGCCTCCCTGGTAGAGACTGGAGAGCTGCGCCACCGGCCCCGCCAGGACGGCGAGTGCAGCGCTGACCACCAGCCACGCGAGGACGCCGCCGAACAGGCCGTACCATACGCCGGTGTACAGGAATGGCCGGCGGATGAAGCGATCGCTCGCGCCGAGCAGCTTCATGATCTCGATCGCCTCTTTCTGATTGTGGATATCGAGACGGATCGTGTTGCCGACAATGATGATCACGGCGATGGAGAGCAGCACCGCGAGCACACCGATGCCGCGCTGAACGATGTGCAGAATGGCGTACAGGCGCTTCAGCCATTCCTGGTCCATCCTGGCCTGGTCGACCTGTGGCAATTGTCCCAGGCGTGCAACCAGTGCTTCGGTTTCGGCCGGGCTCAGGGACGGCATGGGCCGCACCGCGATGACTGCGGGCAGCGGGTTGCGCTCCAGTGCGGTGACCGCGTCGCCGAAACCGGACAGGTGCTTGAACTCGGCCAGGGCCTCGGCGGGAGAAATGTAATGTGTGCTCTGGACTTTCGGCTCGCCGGCGATGCGCTCCGCCAGCGCCTGGCCTTGCGCTTCGCTCACGTCGCCTTTCAGGAACAGTGACGCCTGCACCGTGCTCTCCCAGCTATAGCTGAGCGTCGAGACGTTGTGCAGCAGTACGTGCAGCGCCGCCGGCAGCGACAGTGTGATGCCGATCACGGCCACCGTCAGGAAACTGCCCAGCGGGCGCTGCGTCAGACGGCCGAGGGAGAAGAGCAGTACCTGCGCATGGCGTTGGAAATAGCGGTTGAGCCAGCGCGAGGTCGGGGCCGCACGCACCGCGGCCGGAGGTATCGCGCTGCCGGCGCTGCGATCGGCACGCGCGGAGGGACGGCGTACGCTCATGCGTACGCTTCCTCCGGATCGGCGGGTTGCGAGCCGCCGGCCACGAGCTGCCCGCCTTCAAGGGTGATGATGCGGTG
>DASSKX010000544.1:0-5954 GCA_035689925.1 Acidobacteriaceae bacterium | reverse complement strand
TGTGGAGTTCGGCGGGGCTGCGCGGGTCGGGCGCGGGCGCGGACTGCTCCATGATGTTAAGCATTTCGAGGGCAGCGATGCCGTCGCCGTTGGGCGGGAGTTCGTAGACGGTCCAGTCACGGTATTTGGTGGAGATGGGCTCGACCCATTCGGCGGAGTACTGCGCCAGGTCGCCGGCGGTCAGGGTGCCGCCGAGGTCCTGGCTGGTTTTGAGGATGGCCTGCGCAATGGGGCCGCGGTAGAAGGCCTGCTCGCCCTGATCGGCGATGACCTCGAGGGCGCGGGCGAGATCGGGATTGCGGAAGATTTGCCCGGCTTCGGGGACTTTGCCATCGGGGAGGAAGACGCGGCGACTTTCGGCGTTGGCGTCGAGATTGGGAGCGGAGGCTTTCCAGTAATCATGGATCAACTCCGGCACGGGCACGCCGTGCTCGGCGTAGAAGATGGCGGGCTGGAAGAGCGCGGCCCAGGGGAGGCGTCCGAAGCGGTCGTGGAGCTTCGTCCAGCCATCGACCATGCCGGGGACGGTGACGGCGTCGATGCCGAACTGTGGCATAGCGGGGGGCATGGTGGTGTCGCCTTTCGCGCGGAGGTGCTCGATGGAGAGTGCGGCCGGGGACCAGCCACTGGCGTTCAGTCCGTAAAGGCGGCCGCTCTTTGCGTCCCAGTAGAGAGCGAAGAGGTCGCCGCCCATGCCGTTCATCATGGGCTCGGAGACGTTGAGGACGGCGTTGGCGGCGATAGCGGCATCGATGGCCGAGCCGCCCTGCTCGAGGATGCGCGCTCCGGCCTGCGAGGCCTGAACCCAGGAGGTGGCCACGATGCCGTACTGGGTGGAGACGACGGAGCGTCCGTACGAACGGTCCTGCGCGTCGGCGGATGCGGCGGTGGACATGGCCAGCAGTGTAATGAGGGCGTGGCGGAATGCGGCCAAGCGGCTGCCTCCTTATTCGGGAGTCCACAGTACCAGAGAGCGCAGCGTGCATCGCAATGAGGGGAGACCGGTTGCGCGGGAGCACGCCACCTGACGCCCCGGCTTTACACCCTGGGGGAGGCTCAGTAGACTTGGAATTTCGGAGCCGAGGAGGGCGTGTGCCTTCATCAAGCTCGGCAGCGGTTATCCCGGAACCGGCTGCGCATCCCGCACTCCGGTTTTCAGTCGGGGGTTCCCATGACGCGCGCATCTCGCGTGATGGGGCAGAGCATCCATAACGCGGTACACAGGAGATACGCATGGCATCTGGTGTGGAAGAGAAAGTTAAGCAGATCATCGTCGAGCAGCTGCAGGTCGACGAGGCCGAAGTCACACCCACCGCATCGTTCCAGGAAGACCTCGGAGCCGACTCGCTCGACGTGGTCGAGCTGGTCATGCAGTTTGAAGAGGCCTTCGATCTGGAGATTCCGGATGAAGACGCCGAGAAGATCAAGACGGTGAAGGACGCCATCGATTACATCGACAAAAACGCGAAAGGCGGCAAGTAGCTTTGCAGCGTCGGGTCGTGGTCACGGGGCTCGGACTGGTGTGCGCAGTCGGCAACACCGCTCCCGAGGTCTGGAACAATCTGCTGGCGGGCAAGAGCGGGATCGCGACGATCACGCAGTTCGACACGACCGGTTTCCCCGTCACCTTTGCCGCCGAGGTGAAGAACTTCGATCCGCTGCAGTTTGTGGACAGGAAAGAAGCGCGCAAGATGGCGCGCTTTATCCATCTGGCGCTGGCGGCGACCGATGAGGCGCTGCGCGACTCGGGGCTGAAGATCACGCCGGAGAACGAGGAGCGCGTGGGGGTGTTTATCGGATCCGGGATCGGCGGATTCGACATCATCGAGCGCGAGCACAGCAATTACCTGAACGGCGGGCCCAGGAAGATTTCGCCATTCTTCATTCCGGCCGCGATTATCAACCTGGCGGCGGGGCAGGTGAGCATCCGCTACGGGGCCAAGGGTCCGAACGAAGCGACGGCGACAGCGTGCACGACGAGCGCGCACTCGATCGGCGATGCGTACCGCATCGTGGAGCGGGGCGACGCCGACGTGATGATTGCCGGCGGGTCGGAAGCGGCGGTTACGCCGATGGGCATCGGCGGATTCGCGGCGATGCGAGCGCTTTCGACGCGCAACGACGATCCGGAGCATGCGTGCCGGCCGTTCGATCGGGACCGCGACGGCTTTGTGGTCGGCGAGGGCGCGGGGATTGTGATTCTCGAAGAACTGGAGCACGCGCAGGCGCGCGGAGCGAAGATTCTGGCGGAGATTATCGGCTACGGGATGAGCGCGGATGCGCACCACATCACCGGCATGCCCGACGACGGCGACGGCTGCTTCCGCTCGATGAGGAATGCGCTGAGGAGCGCGAAGCTGGAGCCGCATCAGGTGGACTACGTGAACGCGCATGCGACGTCGACGCCGCTGGGCGACGTAACGGAGTCGAAGGCGATGCAGCGGTTCTTCGGCGAGCACGCCACGAGCGGCAAGCTGATGATCAGTTCGACCAAATCGATGACGGGTCATCTGCTGGGCGGCGCGGGCGGACTGGAGGCGGGCATCACGATTCTGGCGCTCCAGAACGAGACGGCTCCGCCGACGATGAATCTGGACAACGTCGATCCGGAGTGCGTGCTGAATTATGTGCCGAACAAGCCGCAGAAGGCGCGCATGAAGGTGGCGCTGTCTAACTCCTTCGGATTCGGCGGGACGAACGGGTCGCTGGTGTTTCGGCGCTGGGAGTAAGTGGCCCGCAGAAATCGCGCATCCGGCATAACTCCCTCCATGGTTATCCAACAGTGGTGCACGTTCGTGCATTGATACAACTTGTGTGCAGGTTACTACCCGCTATCGGTTGAATGAGATTCTGCGGGCTGATTGGTAATCTGGCGACATTCCACGCAAGGAAATTTGGAATGGCCCGGTTACCCCTGGAAGTTGTTGGTTCTTTCATCTCGGCCATCAATGGCCGGGATCTTTCTGCCCTGCGATCTCTCATGACAGAGGATCATGTGTTCATCGATGCCCGCGGCACGCGGTTCAGCGGCGCGCAGACGATGATCGATAATTGGCGAAACTTTTTCTACGCCTATCCCCAGTACTGGATTTCCATTGACTCGAATTTCGGCGACGGAAACCGCGTTGCGCTGTTCGGCACGGCCGGAGGCAAGTGGCGCGTGGACGGCAACGTGATTCCCGGATCGTGGGAGGTCACGGCCGCCTGGGTCGCGGAGGTGGACAACGGCAAGGTGCGTCGCTGGAGCGTCTTCTGCGACACGGGCTGGGCGACTCCGCCGCAGCCGAAGATGGAATCCTCAACGATGGCTCTGGTGGGGGCCTGAGGTTCATCGGCTGAGGGGGCACTCAGGCGCCTGCTGCGGTTGATGGAGCAGCAGGCGCCGGAGTGAGGCTGTATGCTTGCGCAAAGGAATTTGCGCTCCGATGAAAATTCGCTTCCGCAGGCCTGCCGCCGTCCTCGCTTGTCTCGCTGCTATTTCCGTATTTGCCCAGAACAAAGTGGGGCCGCAGCCATCGCTGGCTGAGCCGGCGATTTCTCCGGATGGACGGGAGATCGCGTTCGCCTCGGGCGGGGATATCTGGACGGTGGCGGCGAGCGGCGGCGAAGCGCATCTGCTGATCTCCGACCCGGCTACGGAGTCTCGCCCGATTTATTCCCCGGATGGCAAGCAACTGGCGTTCGTTTCGACGCGGACGGGCGGCGGCGATATCTATGTGCTGACGTTTGCGACGGGCGAGTTACGCCGGCTGACTTACAGCGACCAGCCCGATAGCCTGGATGGCTGGTCGAGGGACGGGCAGTGGATCTACTTCACGTCGTCGGCGGATGACGTGGGGCGGTTGCCGGATGTGTTTCGCGTTTCGACGGAGGGCGGCACGCCGCTCGAAGTGAGCCGCGAGCGGTATCTGTCGGAATTTGAGAGCGCGCCGTCGCCGGATGGGAAGACGGTTGCGCTGTGCGCGAAGGGCATCAGCTTTGCGCAGTGGTGGCGCAACGGGCACGCGCACATCGATGAGACGGAGGTCTGGCTGAAACCGATCGCCGACGGGCAGAAGGCGCGCGTGCTGATCCCGGCTGACGCGAAGCACGCCTGGCCGATGTGGTCGCCGGACGGCAAGACGCTCTACTTCATGAGCGACAAGGGCGGGGCGGAGAATCTCTGGTCGGCGAGCGCGGCGGGCGGAGATGCGAAGGCGATCACAAAGTTTGAGCGCGGGCGCGTGCTGTTTCCGACGATCAGCTACGACGGGAAGACGATTGTCTTCGAGCGCAACCTGAGCATCTGGAAGCTGGACGTCGCGTCGGGCAAGGCGGCGAAGGTTCCGATTGAGCTGCGCGGGGCGCCATCGGGGCCGGATGTGCAGATGCGCCACGATCACAACTACGACGAGATGGCGCTCTCGCCGGACGGCAAGAAGCTGGCCGTTGCCGCACACGGAGACATCTTCGCAGCGCCAGCGAAGGACGGCGGCGAAGCCCTGCGCGTGACACGGACGCCGGGACGCGAAGAGGACGTTCACTGGTCGCCGGATTCGAACCGCATCGTTTATGTGTCGGAGCGCGGCGGGCATAACAATCTGTACGAGTACGACTTCACGACGAACAAAGAGCGCACGCTGACGACGGGCGATGAGGAGAACCAGAACCCAAGGTTTGCGCCGGACGGGAAGTCGATTGCGTACACGCGCAATGACCGCGAGCTGCATCTGCTGTCGTTCGGCGAGAAAGATGCGGTGACGGACAAGCTGCTGGCGAAGGATGCGCTGGAGCGTCCGGAGCTGGAGTGGTCACCGAACAGCCAGTGGATCGTCTTTACGGCGCTGGGCGTGGATGGCTTTCGGAATCTGAAGGTGGTTCCGGCGGCGGGTGGGGAGGCGCGGCCGGTGTCGTTCCTGGCGAACGGTGAGACGGGAGGCCACATTGCGTGGTCGCCGGACGGCAAGTATCTGCTGTTTGAGACGGCGCAGCGCAGCGAGGATTTCGATCTGGCGCGGGTGGACCTGACGGCGCACGTGCCGAAGTTTCGCGAGGACGAGCTGAGCGATCTGTTCCACGCGCCAGGGACTCCGAATACGACGCCCAGCAAGCCGGAGACAAAGCCGGGCGAGCCGGAGAAGCCGGCGGAGCCGCAGAAGGAGAGCGAGCCGAAACCTGAAGCCAAGTCCGGAGCGGAGCAGCCAGCCGCCGCCAAGGCAAAGAAGAACGAGCCGATGGCGATTGCGTTTGACGGCATCCGCGAGCGGCTGACTCTACTGCCGGTGGGGATGAGTGCGGTGCATCCGGTGATCAGTCCGGATGGGAAGACGGTGGTGTTCTCGTCGATGGTCGGGAATCACATGAACCTGTACGCCTGGTCTCTGGACGAGACGGCGAAGGAGCCGCCGGTGGCGCGGCAGCTGACGAGTACTCCGGCGCGGAAGAGCCACTACTCCTTCACGCCCGATTCGAAGGCACTGGTTTATCTCGAGAATGGGCAGCCGCATCAGGTCGCGCTGGAGGGGCACGAATCGAAAGCGATTCCGGTGACTGCCAGCCTGGAGGTGGACTTCAGCCAGGACAAGCAGGTGGCGTTCGACGAAGCGTGGAGTGTGCTGAACCGGTTCTTCTACGACGCGAAGTTCAACGGGCAGAACTGGACGGCGCTGCACGACGAGTTCGAGCCGTTCATCGAAGGGGCACGGACCGGGGACGAGATGCGGCGCGACATCAACCTCATGATTGGCGAGCTGAACAGCTCGCACTCAGGCATCGGGCACGTGGCGGAGCCGAACGTGCGGACGGGGCGGCTGGGGCTGCGCTTTGTCCGCGAGGATTACGAGGCGGGCAAGGGGCTGGTGATCCGCGAAGTGGTGCCGCTGGCGCCGGCGGCGGTGGAAGGCAGCATCAGGGCCGGCGAAAAGCTGGTGGCCGTCAACGGAGAGGAGATTGGGCCGCATACGAACCTCGATCAT
>DASSKX010000543.1:0-5083 GCA_035689925.1 Acidobacteriaceae bacterium | reverse complement strand
CTGCTTCCCGGCGATCGCTTCATGTCCTTCCAGGCATTTCGAAGCTAGCGCGAAGCTCGGGGGCGAAGGCGCAATCCGCGCAGAAGCTCAGGAGTGCGTCGCCACCGCAGTCCTCGACCCCTCCGGCACCGATCGCGCGCTCAGCATGGCCAGCCCAAGACACGCCGCAATCAGCACCTCGACAATCACCGGAGCGAGGAAGAAGTACAGGCAGGAATTCACGGCGAACGCAAGGAATCCCACCATCAGCGTCGCCATCATCGGCCTCAGCCGCGCCGCGTCCGTTTTCGCCAGCCCCGCCATCTGCCACATCAGCACCGCTGCGACGAGCAGAAAAATCGTAATGCCCAGCCCCAGCCCCAGATAGAAATCCGCATAACTCCGCGTCACTCCAAACACGCGAAAACGATTCGCCTGCATCGTCGCGACGACCATCGCCGCCGTCCCCGGCGCCGGCTTGCCAAACACGCCGCCCACCGTGTGCAGAATCGCGTGAATCAGCGTCAGGACCGACGCAATGCGCAGATAAACGCTCGTTTTCATCCTCAGGCCTTTCGCTCAGTGTCGCAGTGCGTTCTGCCCTTGAGACGGCTGGCACGCGGCGCGCATTCGCGGATGCACATAATCTTCGTTCAAAATTGACAGCGTCTCATTGATGAACATCGACCGGTGCGCGGTCTGCCCGTGACGCACAGCTTCCGCCGGCAGCGTGTCAACGCGGTACTGGCAAACGCCCCCCATCTCCGCATGCGCTTCGAGAAAATCCTCCAGCCGCCTTTCATACTCCAGCAGCTTGGTCAGATTCTTCTCCGCGCCCATCTCCCAGCTCATGTCTCCGGTCGCCCAGAGCCCCGCAAACCCATCGCGCAGCGCCTGCCCGAGCGTCTGCTCCAGCATCCGGACCATTCCGTTCACATCGAAGATCCCGTCGACCAGGTGCTCCCGCTCCGCGCTCACCACAAGGCTTCCCCGCGCGATCTCCTTCGCCACCTCGACGCCTTCCGCCGCCAGGTACGACTGCATCCCCGCAACCATCGTCGGGCTGTTCAGATACAAACAGCGGTAATTCTCGCGCAGCCTCGCTCGAATCGCGCGCGCCAGCGCCGGCAGATGCAGCGAAGGCGCTCCCTCATAGATCAGGCACTGGTGCCGCGAAGTCGTCGGTTCCATGAAAAGTAACGACATTGTAGCCCGGTTCTGCCCCCCGTCCAGCAGCTTTTTAGGTCCGCCTGATCTACCATGGCTCTCACCGGAGAGCCAGACAATCAGGGCCTGTCCTGTCGGACAACGATGGTCCTGCATCCCCTGCGGAGCCGGTTTCGATGGCGTTGCTGACACGGGCAAAACTCACCTGCACTTTGGCCGGCGTGCTGAGTCTTGCCGCCCCGCTGCTGGCCCAGCGCCCTCCAGCCGTTGCCGCTGCTCCCCGCGCAACCCAGGCGGGTGACGAAGAGGCCTGCTATTTCTGCCACAAAGATGCCGTCGACGGTTTTGCGAGCACGCCCATGGGCCTTTCCATGCGCCTCCCCGCGCAGGAGCCCGCGGGGACGGTAACGACGCCCCAGGCCACCCTTCGCATCGCCTCCACGCGTGACGGAACATGGCAGACGATCGAGAGCCATGGCCTCTCCGAAAAATACCGCGTCGACTATGTCATCGGATCGGGCACGCACGCCAGCGGCTACATCGTCTCCTTCGCGGATCATCTCTTTCAGTCGCCCGTCGCGTATTACCGCCGCCGCGCCGCCTACGGTCTCGCGCCCGGCTACGAAACCGAGGCCGACCCGGACTTCACCCGCCCCATCAAGCCGGGATGTCTCTTCTGCCACGCAGGCTCCTTCGCGGCGGTCCCCGGCACCATCAATCAGTACGCGCCGCAACCGTTTTCGCACCTCGCCATCAGCTGCGACCGATGCCACGGACCCGTCAGCGATCACCTCGACCATCCCAGCGCCGCCACGATCATCAATCCCGCCCGCCTCGATCCCGCGGCGCGCGACAGCGTTTGCGAGCAGTGCCATCTCAAGGGCGTCGCGCGCGTCCTGAACCCCGGCAAGCAGTTCACCGACTTTGTCGTTGGCCAGCCGCTCGAGCAGACCTTCACCACCTACATTGACGCGATGCCGAACGGCGAGCAGCCGCCCTTCCGGGTCATCAGCCATTCCGAAGAACTGGCGCTCAGCCGATGCAAACGCTCGAGCGGCAGCCGCATGTGGTGCGGCACCTGCCACGATCCGCACCGCGAGCCCGTCAATGTCGTCTCGTACTACCGCGCAAAATGCCTCACCTGCCACGCCACGACGCACTTTGCCGCGAGCCACCCCTCGCGCACCAGCAACTGCATCGGTTGCCACATGCCGCAGCGCGCGCCGAATGACGGCGGACACACCGTCTTCACCGATCACCGGATTCAGCGCATCCCGGACCACAAGCCCGCCGGCGAGCCCACCGGCATCGCGCCGTGGAGAAATCCCCCCGCGGCGCTCGAGAAGCGCAATCTCGGCATCGCCCTCGTCCAGGCCGGAGCGGAAACGCGCACCTGGCCGCAGATCGTGAGCGGCTATCGCACCCTGACCGAGGTGCAGCACCAGTTCCCCAGCGACTGCGACATGTATCAGTCGATGGGCACGGCCCTGTTAATCGGCCGCCAGTTTTCAGAAGCCGCAATCGCATTCGAAATGGCGGAGCGCTGCGACCCCAAATCAACCTTCACCGAAGCGAGTCTCGGCTCCGCCTACGCCGCATCCGGAAAAGATGAAGATGCCAAACTCCACCTCGAGCTGGCGCTGCAGCTCGATCCCATGAACCTCAGCGCCGCCGAACAGCTGGTCGGTCTCTACGAAAAAGACGGCGAGACGCCCAAAGCGGATGCGCTCCGAGCGAAGATCAGCGCTCTCTTTCACTGAACATCCACGCCCTGCATTCCCGCCCACCCCGCCAACCCTCCGGAAAGCCACGCCTTTGGGATTGACATCCGGCTATTGCCTGAGAGATAAATCCTCCAATTCCGTGTTGAACCGTTAAGATGGGGCCCCAGACCCCTCTGCCCGGCACCCGATGAGCACGATCGTCATCTCCTGTTGTCCTCGCTCTCTTCTCGTCCCGCACGATCCCTCAAGCCATGTCCGCTGAAGCTCCTCTCCCGATCTCCGTCCGCCCCGAAGCCCCTGCCATCACCCAGCCCGAGGTCCGCGTCCTCGACGGCCCCGGCGCGCTCAACTCGCTCCTCCGCCTCGAGCAGTCCGGCCTCTTCGGCACCTTCGAGTACGACCTCCAGGCCGCAGCCCTCTCCTGCTCCGTCGACATGGTCCGCCGCCACGGCCTCCTCCCCACCGGCGCGCTCACCTTCGCCGCGATCTGGGAGCGCATCCTTCCCGGCGACCGCGAACGCGTCCGCCACGCTGCGCGCACCGGAGCCGCCACGGGACAGTTCTCCGCCGTCTACCGCGTCCAGCCTCCCGGCGAGCCCGTCCGCTGGATGCAGGCCTGGGCCCACCTCCAGCGCACGCCCGACGGCGCGCCCTCCAAATGGACCGGCATCGTCCTCGACGCCTCCGCCTCCGTCATTGCCGAAACTCTCCAGCACGAAGCGCGCGAGCAGGTGATCCAGCTCGTCGAGTCCATCGCCGAGTCCTTCATCGCCCTCGACCGCGAATTCCGCTTCACCTATGTGAACCAGCGCGTCTGCGACAAAACCGGCAAATCCCGCGAAGAACTCATCGGTCAGAATCTCTGGGACCTCTTCCCCGAAGCAGCCGCCAGCGCCTTCTTCGACGGATACCAGCGCGTCGCCCGCGAGCGCGTCCGCCACTCCTTCCTCGTCCCCTACACGCAGCCCGACGGCTCACACGCCTGGTTTGAAGCCCACGCCTTTCCCACCGCGGAAGGCATTGCCGCCCTCATCCGCGACATCACCGAGCTCAAGACCGCCCGTGAAGCCCTCGAAGCCAGCGAGGAGCGCTTCCGCCGCGCGCAGCAGGCCGCCAACATCGGCGCCTTCGAGTGGAATCTCCTCACCAACCAGATCACCTGGGCCGCCAAAGTCCCCACCTTTACCGACGCCCCCGATACCGATGACTTCAGCGGCTATCTCCGCTACGTCGACGAGGCCGACCGCTCCGCTGTCTTCTCCGCCATCGCCCGCATCCTCGCCGGAGGCCAGCACTTCGTCGAAGTCCGCATCCACCCGCCCGACGGCCGCCTGCTCTGGTTCTACTTCCGCGCCGAAGCCGTCTTCGACTCCTCCGGCAAGCCCCTCCGCGTCTACGGCGTTGCCATGGACATCACCGACCGCAAGCACGCCGAAGAAGCCCTCCGCAATTCCGAAAAGATCGCCGCCACCGGCAAGCTCGCCGCCACCATCGCCCACGAGATCAACAACCCGCTCGCCGGCGTGACCAACCTGCTTTACCTCGCCACGCAGAACACGCAGCACGGCTCAGCCGCGCATCAATACCTCACCCAGGCCGAACAGGAACTCCAGCGCGTCGCCGCCATCGTCCGCCAGACCCTCGGCTTCTACCGCGGGTCCAGCACGCCGGCCCAGCTCAACCTCGCCGATCTCCTCCGCGAAACCCTCGCCCTCTTCGAGAATCGCCTCGCCGCGCGCAACATCGCCCTCGAGCTGGACATCGACCTCGCCTCGTCCATCGCCATCACCGCCATCGAAGGCGAAATCCGTCAGATCCTCACGAACCTCATCGCCAACGCCATGGACGCAGTCGACTCCGGCGGCGCCATCCGCATCACGCTCCGCCGCGAACCCGGCAAAACCGGCGCACCCTCAGGCTCAGTTCTGAGCGACACCCACGCCCGCCTCGCCATCCATGACAACGGCCGCGGCATGTCGGCCGAAGTCCTCGAGCATCTCTTCGAGCCCTTCTTCACTACCAAAGCCGGCGCCGGCACCGGACTCGGCCTCTGGGTCAGCCGCGAACTCGCCCACAAAAACAACGGCACCATTGACTGCACCTCCCCCGGCGCCGGACAAGGCTCCACCTTCACCCTCACCCTGTCCCTGTCATCCTGAGCGCATCTTTCCCGTGTGTCATCCTGAGCGAAGCGCGCAGCGCGGGAGTCGAAG
>DASSKX010000542.1:0-4883 GCA_035689925.1 Acidobacteriaceae bacterium | reverse complement strand
CCCGCGTACCACTTTTCGTGGAAATTGCGCAGCTTCCACTCGGTCGATGGCATGATGCCGGTGGCTTCGTTGGGCAGGTCGACGCCGGTTTTCTCGCCGATGCCGACTTCGTGCGCGTACTTCGCGATGGTGTCGATGCCGAGGCGCGCGGCGAGTTCGTAGAAGTAGGTGTCGCAGGACCACGAGATGCCGTGCTCGACATCGACTTCGCCGTGCCTCTTGTCGCAGGCATAGAAGTGACCGTAGAGGTTGGCGCCGCCGGCGCAGTTGACTTTGAAGTTCTGAGCGACGTTCTCCTGGAGGCCGGCGAGCGACATGATGACCTTGAAGGTTGAACCCGGCGCGAGCTGCGCCTGGATGGCCTTGTTCATCAGCGGGTGCATGGAGTCGGTGATGTACTTGTTCCACTCATCGCGGCTGATGCGGACGGAAAACTGATTCGGATCGAAGATGGGCCGGCTGACCATGGCGAGGACTTCGCCGGTGTGCGGGTCGAGGGCGACGATGGCTCCATTGCGGTCGCCGAGGGCATTTTCGGCGGCGCGCTGAACGTCAAGGTCGATGGTGAGGCGGAGGCTTTGTCCGGGCTTGGCCGGCTCCACGCCGAGGCGGGCGACTTCGCGGCCATGGGAGTCGACGGCGATATCCGAGGAGCCGTCTTCGCCACGAAGGATGCCGTCGTAGGTGGCTTCGACGCCGGACTGGCCGACTACATCGCCCGGCTCATAGAGCGCGTACTTCGGGTTGTTCAGCATCTCCTCGCTGACTTCGCCGACGTACCCGATCAGGTGTGCGGCAAATCCGTCGCGGGGATAGAGGCGCCGCTCCTCCTGGATGGTGTCCAGTTCCGGCAGCTCGTCTTTGTGTGCTTCAACGAAAGCCAGCTCGTCCGGCGTGATGTCCTGCTTGAGCGGCAGCGGCTGATACTTTGGGGCGGCGCGATACTTTTTCAGGATGCCCTGGATCTGATCGACGGTCATATGCAGCCCGCGGGCGATGAGCGGCAGGTCGGGGATGACGTCGTGCCCCTGCTCCCGGACCAGATAGCAGGTGACCGAGGGGTAGTTATCGACGATGAGGTTTCCGTCGCGGTCGTAAATCTTTCCGCGGGGCGCCAGGATCGGGACCTTGCGGACGCGGTTGGCCTCCGCCATTGCGTGGTAGTTTTGGCCTCCGACGACCTGGAGGCGCCACAGGCCCAGGACGAGCACGATCAGAATGCCTGCAATGATGTACTGGATAACGGCCAGGCGAAACGGGGGGAGCTTGTCGTCGCGGTTGATCACGGAGGTATGCCCAGCTCCCGGCCCAGAAGCGGGCACAGCGGGCGATAACGCTTCGGGTGGGGGGTGACATAAGGATAACCCGAATTAGGGAATGACATGGGCAAATTTACGATTTAAGAGTAACTTAGGGGGAACGAACCCGGGACAGGCACAGGGCCATGGCAGGACGAAAAAAAACCGCACCGCCGCGTTCCCCGCGGGCCAAGGAAGCTGCGCCCGACGGTAAGAACCCCTATCTGCCTCCGCGGCCGATCAGCCTGAGAACCCTGGGCGACTACCTCGACCTCTCCCCGGCGACCATTTCGCTGGTCCTGAACAACGCGCCGGGGGTGCGGTCTATCCCGCAGGAAACCCGTGATCGGGTCATCGCCGCGGCCAAGAAATTCGAGTACCGCCCCAGCTTCTTTGCCCGGTCGCTGCGGCGGCGGCAGAGCTTCTCGGTCGGCGTGCTGGTTCCCGAACTGAGCGACGGCTACTCGGTGCTGGTGATGAACGGCATCGAGGAAGTCCTGATGGAAGAGGGCTACTTCTATCTGACGGCCAGCCATCGCCGCAAAGCCGATCTGATTGAGGAATATCCGGGTCTTCTGATGGACCGGTCCGTTGAGGGGTTCGTCGCCATCGACACGGCCCTCCAGCACAGCCTGCCGCTGCCGGTGGTTGCAGTTGCCGGGCACAAGCCGCTGCCGGGCGTCACGCGGATCGTGCTCGATCATCGCCGGGCGGCCGAGCAGACGCTGCGCCACCTGTACCAGCTTGGACATAGGCAGATCGCCTTCATGCGCGGGCAGACCTTCAGCTCCGACTCGGACGATCGCTGGCAGAGCCTGATGAAAGTGGCCGGAGAACTCGGCCTCGAGGTCCATCCGGACCTGGTCGTTCAGCTGGAGGAGAACCTTTCCTCGCCGGAGCTGGGCTATCCGGTGCCGCCAAAACTGCTCGCCGCAAGGCAGCCCTTCACCGCGCTGGTCTCCTACAACGATATTGCGGCCATCGGCGCCATTCGCGCCTTCCGGGACCACGGATTGCGGGTTCCCGAGGACATTTCCGTCATCGGATTCGACGACATTCAGGGTGCGGCCTATCACACCCCGAGCCTGACCACCATTCGGCAGCCTCTGAACAGCATGGGCAACACGGCGGCACGCATTTTGCTCGACCGGATTCGTCACGGGAAGGAATTCCCCGACGAGGTGCCGATTGTGCCGGAGCTGATCATCCGCGAATCCACGATGCCGCCCAATCCGAACCGGATCAAGAGGAAGTAGCAGGGCAACAATGGCAGCAGTGAAAACAGCAGCGAGAAAAGAACCGTCTCTGGGGGTACTGTCCTTCGGTTTCGTGATCTGCGGAATCGTGACGGTGCTGCCGGGGCCGATGTTGCCGCTGCTGGCCGGCCGCTGGCACCTGGCCGACGTACAGTCCGGCGCGTTTTTCACTGCGGAGTTTGTCGCTTCGACGATTGCTTCGGTGCTTGCGCCCAAGCGGATGCGCTGGAGCCTGCCCCGCGGCTACGCGCTGATGACCATCGGCGTGCTGCTGCTGGTGGTCGCGGCGCTCACCGAGGGGCCCACCGCCGGCCACCTGCTCGCCCTCGGTTCGTTTCTGCTGATCGGCTTCGGCATCGGCCTCTCGGTCACGGCAACCAACCTGGTGGTCGGAGCCGCGCCCAAAGAACACCGCGCCCGGCGGCTCTCCGTCGTGAATCTGTGGTGGGGGATTGGAGCGGTCGCCTGCCCGTGGATGGTTGCCGCGGCCGAAAAGCTGGGCGACCTGCGCATGCTGCTGGTCTTCGTGGCCTGGGCGTCGGTTGCGATGTTCGTGGTGCTGATCTCGCTGCGCGAGGAGCGCGGCCGGGTGGTGCACCCCATCTCCATGCGCGGCGATGCGGGCATCCTGATCTATTTCGCGATCATGCTGTTCCTGTACGTCGGGGTGGAGAACAGCGTGGGGGGCTGGGTCGCCACGTACGTCTTCCGCTATAACGGGCTGACGCTCGCCAACGCGAGTCTGGTGGTTTCGGCTTTCTGGCTGATGCTGCTGCTGGGGCGCTGGATCGGATCGCAGGCGCTGAAATCGATGCCCGAACGCGCCGTGCTGCTGCCCAGCATCTGCCTTTCGCTGGCGGCACTGGTCACGTTCGTCGCGCCGCATGAACGCGTGTGGGTGATCGCAGCGGCGGCGCTCACGGGATTGGGCTTCGGACCCATCTTCCCGATCGGCGTCGCGCGCATGCTCTCCCGCGTCTCCGACGCGAGGAATACCGGCTGGGTTTTCGCCATTACGGCGAGCGGAGGCGCGGTGCTGCCGTGGCTGACCGGGCTCTTCTCGACCAAACTGGCGTCGCTGCGGACCGGCTTTATGGTGCCGGCGGCCGGGCTCGCAGTGGTGCTGCTGCTGGCGCTGGCCGAAAATCTGCTGCTCGGCAGACCGAACAGCGCTGTGCTGGCCGAGCCCGCTCCGGTTCAGGAAATCCCCGCACCCGCCGAAAGCGACGATGCGGACGAATCGAACCGCTACAGCCTCCCTTAGCTACAGCTTCTCGTAGAAGTCGCAGGCGGAGCAGGAGATGTACACGCCGCCGGGGATGCCGCGCTCGCGGTCCTTCACGCGCTTGACGATGCGGGTCGGCTTGGAGCACTTGGGACAATCGGTGCTCTTGGTGGTGTCCATCACCTTCTTGCGGTCTGCGGTCTTGGCAATCTTGGCCATGGTTGTGGCTCCTCGGTTCTGATGGCGCTTTCAGGGCGCAACGGGTCCGTGCGGGGGCTTCGCGGGTGTTCGCCTGGACTGTGCAGGGACGGTCGGAAAGCCGGAGAGATGCAGGGACGCGTTCCCTCTCATTTTACACGACAAACGCGTTCTTCCGTCCCGCGTGACATTGGTCACTGAGCCAGCCCGGCCCCGCCGCTACCTTGAGCCTAAGAGAACAAGGAGCGGCTACGATGAGCACGCAGTTGGCGGCCGGGGTCCCCCAGGAAACCCAGCCCGCAAAGACGAAGAAGAAGGTAATCCGCCGGGCAGCGCGGGACCGCTCCCAGCGGATCCGGCTAACGGTGCAGTGGGCCTTTGCAGTCCTGAACGTCTGGATCGGGCTGCAGTTTTACCTGTGGGTGCGCGGATACGAGCAGAGCGGCCACGCGGTGGTTAGCCGGCCTCCGGGCGTGGAAGGGTGGCTCCCCATCGCCGGACTGATGAACCTGAAGTACTGGCTGCTGACCGGGCACATTCCTTCGATCCATCCGGCGGCCATGTTCCTGCTGCTGGCGTTCCTGCTGATCAGCCTGCTGATGAAGAAGGCCTTCTGCTCCTGGCTGTGCCCGGTGGGCACCGCGTCGGAACTTCTCTGGAAGCTGGGCCGGAAGCTGTTCGGCCGCACGCTGCGCGTCCCGCGCGCCGTGGACCTCCCGCTGCGCAGCCTGAAGTACGTGTTGCTGGGATTCTTCGGATCCGTGATCGCCTGGATGTCGGTCGAAGCACTGGCGGATTTCATGGGGACTCCGTACGGAGTGATTGCCGACGTGAAGATGCTGGACTTTTTCCGCACGCTCGGCACCACGGGACTGATCGTCCTGATCGTGCTGACGGCGCTGTCCG
>DASSKX010000541.1:0-8569 GCA_035689925.1 Acidobacteriaceae bacterium | reverse complement strand
CAATCGGCTGCTCTGGCGCCTTGGCCAGGGCCGGCGCCAGCGTTCGCTCGGCCCAGCGCAGTTCCTCCGCCGAGGGGTGCCGCCCCGCGGTCATGTCGGCGAGGAGGTTATCCCGCAACGGTGCCGGTTTTGAGGCCATAGGACGGGTCAGAATAGTGAAGGCCGGTACGAACGCGCAAGCACGACCACCGCCAACTCAGGCGATCTGGTCCGTATGTGCCTACTAGTTAGATATTCTCTTACGGATTAATCCCCCCGCTCGCCCCTATTGTTTTCAGCGACTTCCGCCTTCAACCCCATTTTTTTCTGCACACTTTTGCGAAGCTCCCAAGCCTTCGCATACTTCCAGCTCACATAGGCCGAGTGGTAAAGATGCAGCAGCAGCCCCTCCCGCCTGTCCAGAAAGCCCGCCCGCAGAACGTAGTTGTAAAGGAATGTCGCCGCCGGCGTCACCACCACGTTCCAGAGAAACGACACCAGCCCCCGTCTGCCTCTTCCCCTGGCCAGCACCTGCCCCGCCCCCAGCGTGCTGTACCGGTTCATGTGCTCGATGTAGCTCTCGAGCGTCGGGTAAGCGTGGTGCAGAAGCTCGCCCCGTAACTGGCCCGTCCTGCCCGAGCACCGCATCGTCTCATGCACCGCCCGCTCCTCGAACTGCGCCGCCCCGCGCCGAAACAGCCGCAGCTTCGGATCCGGAGAATACCCGCCGCGCCGAATCCAGCGCCCGAGGAAGAAGTTCCGCCGCGGCACAAAGTACGCGTCAGCATCCGGATTCCCGCCGAGCAGCGCCTGGATCTCCTGTCTCAGCTCTGGGCTCACCTCTTCATCGGCATCGAGCGACAGCACCCATTCACCTGTGCATTGCGCGATAGCAAAGTTCTTCTGCGCCCCAAACCCGCGCCACGGCTCGACCAGGAACTTCGCGCCGAACTCCCGCGCCACCTCGGCCGTCCCATCGGTCGAACCCGAGTCGACGATGACAATCTGACTCGTCCAGCGCACGCTCTCGAGCGTTCGCCTGAGATTTGCCTCCTCGTTTTTTGTGATAAGCGCAACTGAGACCGTGCGTGTCACGCAAAACCCTTCAGCCACTTCACTTGAGAATGACCGAAGTGTAACAAGCCCTGTTCTGTTTTCGGTTTGTCATCGTCTGTACAGACGCAATTCACGTCCCCGTGAAACAACTCCGCCAGAGTCTCGCTGAATCGTACTTGAGGATCGCCGATGCACGCTTCCGGACAACTCGGCTCTGCGCTGCTGGCGACCGTGCTGGCAGTTCCCCTGTGGGCACAACCCCCGGCGGCTCCCTCCACCACCGCCTCGGCACCGATGGCCGAGCCGGCCGTCAATCTCATACGCGACGTTGTCTACAACGAGAGTCATTCCCGTGACACCAAAAGCCTCTGGGAATATCGCAGCGAACGGATCACGCCCGATCTGCGTGTCGTCCGCGAACACGTCGAGACCACCCAGGGGACCGTCTTCCGCACCGTCGAGCAGAATGGCATGCCCCTCGATGACGAGCAGCTTCGCGAAGAGGAACGCCGAATCGAGCACTGCATCCACAACCCAGGGGATATCGCCCGGGTCGCCCGCGAGCATCGCGAGGATGAAGACCGCCTCATCAAAGGGCTGGAGATTCTGCCTCAGGCAATGATC
This sequence comes from Acidobacteriaceae bacterium, assembly GCA_035689925.1. Taxonomy (GTDB): domain Bacteria; phylum Acidobacteriota; class Terriglobia; order Terriglobales; family Acidobacteriaceae; genus Palsa-343. The sequence goes on along the minus strand of DASSKX010000541.1, from coordinate 6,910 downwards.
TTCGAGTACCGCAGTCGGCCCTCCCCCGACCTGGTCGAAATTGCCTTTCGCCCCAATCCGTCCTGGTCACCCAGCGGATTCGAAGAACACATCGTGCACGCGCTAACCGGAACCGTGCTGGTCAATGCCCGTTTGAAACGGCTGGTAGAGGTACGCGGCACCGTGTCCGAACGCGTTGACTTTGGCTTCGGGATGCTTGGTCACGTGGAAAAGGGCGGAACTTTCATGGTGCACCGCCAGCGTGTCGGCGACGCATCCTGGAGAACCGACGTGGTCGATGTCCACCTGCAGGGAAAGATTCTGCTGCTGAAGAGCCTCTCGAAGGATCAGCGAGAAACACGCACCGACTTCCGCCAGCTTCCGAACAGCATCACGCTGGTCCAGGCGAAGGATATGCTGGACCACGCTGCCGGTGAAGTGGCCCAGATGCGCGCCTTGCCGACCACGGCCCAGGTCACCGGCAACGAGCGTTGAAGACTCCTAATTGAGTCCTGTGGCGCGCGGTCTCGGTTTCGACTGAGGCTCGCTCTCGTTGTGCCGCATGCGTTCTTCACGGCTCGGCGGCTGCATGCGCCCGCTGGAGCGCAACAGATAGAGAATCCCAACCAAAACCAGCGCTGCAATGATTCCAAGAATGGCGATCACGCATCCACCTCCTGCTTAGTAGGAGGCCACCCGCGCGGAAATGGGTTTCCTAACCTGCTGTCAAAGCAGGAGATTTGCTGCTGCGCTCGCGGGCTGGGAGTTGTCCGCGCCGTGCTGAATGCGCTTCAGAAGGGAATGTCGTCGTCTGTGATTTCCGTCGACTGCACCAGATCGTCCGCCTGCGCGGGCTGCCGCTGGTCGTAGGAGCCGGATGCGCCCCGCGAGTAGCCGCCCGACTCGCCACCTTCGCCCCGTCCGGAGAGCAGCACCAGGTCATTGACGATGATTTCGGTAAAGTAGCGCTTTTGCCCCGTGTTCTTATCGTCATAGGAACGCGTCTGAATGCGGCCCTCAACGTAGAGCTTGGAGCCCTTCTTCACGTAGTCGCGGATAATCTCCGCCGTGCGCTGGTAAGCGACGATGTTGTGCCATTCCGTCCGCTCCTGGAACTCGCCCGATTTATCCTTGAACCGCTCCGACGTCGCCAGCGTGAAGTTGGCCACTGGCGACCCGCTGGGCAGGAACTTTACCTCGGGGTCCTTCCCCACGTTCCCAACAAGAATGGCTTTGTTCACGCTCTTCGGCATGGCGTTGTCTCCAGCGGATGAATTTATCCCATGAAGAATAGCAGACCAGCAGCAGCTCCCCGACGTGCCCGCCCGCGCGAACACATTACCAGCGGAAATGCGCACGAAATGGGAGGAAGCCAGAAGAATCGGTTCGGGAGGGGAAGCCAGAGAATCTCAGGAGAACTGTTACCGAGGCAGCAGAAGCGACCGAGGGGATGTCATTGAAATGATGGGGAAAAGAATTGGCTCCTCAGGTAGGACTCGAACCTACAACCCTTCGGTTAACAGCCGAATGCTCTGCCATTGAGCTACTGAGGAGTGGGGTGGCAAACCAGTTGTGTTTTGCTTCGAAGATTATAGCAAAGCCCTTCGCGCGTCTGCCATTTCCCTCCTGCAATACGCTGGTCGCGTGAGGAAATCTCGATGCTGAGAACCGCCCCCCGCCTGTCCCGCGTCCCGCGCGCCGAGGCGACTCCCGCCGTCGCCGCCATCTATGACCGATATATGCGTACCCGTGGGAACGTGCCGAACATGTTCCGCACCGTCGCCCACCGGCCGGAGATCTTCGAGACGATGATCGCTCACTTCGAGGCGATCCTGCAGACTGGAACCGTGCCGCTGCGCCTCAAGGAACTCGTAATTGTGCGCACGTCACAACTGAATCAGTGCGAGTACTGCCTCGCCTCGCACTCGAAAATCTGTCTCAATCTCGGCTGGACGCGTGAACAACTCGACCATCTTGCGCAGTTCGAATCGCGCGATGACTTCTCGCCCGCCGAAAAAGCCGCACTGCGCCTCGCCGAACGGATGACGCGTGACGCGAACAATATCCCTGAGGAGGAGTTCGACTTGCTCCGCGGTCACTTCGACGAGGGGGAGGTGGTCGAACTCATGGCCGCCATTGGACTCTTCAATTACTTCAACCGCTTCAACAACGCGCTGCAGATGGAACCCACGAAACCGGGCGAGGGCGCAGAATAAAGTCCGCTTCCATTGCAGGTTCCGTCACACCTGAATTCTGACGGGCAGAACCCGGCCCGCCTCGCTAGTCAGCAGCGTTCGCTGGACAACTCGCCTGCACCCACTGCGACTGCATCTTCCAGTCCGATTTCATCGTGTGCCCATACATGTTGATGTTGCCGTGACCGGTGCCGGTCACATGCTCCTGATCGATTGCGTGGAAGGTGACATGAAACTCGCTGGTGTTCCCCCGCGGATCGGTACAGTTCACGTCGACATCCGCATCACTCGACGTGGAGCGAATCAGATTCTCGTGGCATTTCATCTCCGTGTCGTTCTTGCCCGGAGCAAACGGATCGCGCGTCAGGTCCTCTTGCTTGATGCATCCCTTATTCGTTGTGGTGTGCGGCTGGCCAGTTCCTCGCTGCTTCATCGCCGCCTCCATCCGCGCACGCTGTTCTGGAGTGAGCTTCGCTTCCATCTCCGGCGGGATTCCCATGCTGCCGGAGACAGCGATCGTGGTGGTTGATTGCCACAGCCCCGTTTTCACGTTCAGAGGCGTGATCTTTTCCTGCGCCATCAGAGCTGGCGCTGCGATTCCTAAAGCCACTGCTACAAGAATATGCGTTCTCATCTGCTTCTCCGCTCTCTCAATTTCTGCATCATCTGGCCGGCACAAGCTCGACGCGGTTCTCTCGCTCACGCAGATTAGTTCTGACCGCGTGAAACACACTCCAGGTGAGGCTCTCCCGGCCTGAGCGCTTCCCGAGTTCAGCCCTGTTGCTTTGCCGCGATCTCTCCGATCCACGGCAGGCGGAATTCGCGCTGGCTGTAAGCCTGGAACATGAGGTAAAGCCACAGCAGGAAGATCCCCAGCCCGAAAAGCAGCCGCAGCGGCACATCGATGGTGAGAATCCAGAACCCGGTAAAGCTCACCAGGATCCCGACGGCAATCGTCCAGACAATCGAGATCACGATGCATGCGACGCTGAACAGGATTGATTGCATCGCGTGGAAGCGGACGAACCGGTTGGTCTTCCACGGTTCAACCACCAGGAACAGGATGCCGGTAATCAGGCCCAGCGAGTACGCCAGCGCCGCCGCCAGATTCATGCTTAGGCCGGTGCTCACCGGAGCCGCCGTGGCGCTGGCTGCCGGAGCCGCAGGAGCTGTTACGGGAATGGCGGTCGCTGCAACCTGCGCAGCCGCGGGGGTTCCGCACGAACCGCAGAAGGCGCCCCCTTCCGGAACCATGGCGCCGCATTGGGTACAGATGGTCATGATCGATTCTCCTTTGTGTGCTGGTCGGTGCCCTCGATGCCAACTGCTGCCGAGAGTGAAGCCAGCCTCTCGGCGGGGAGACGTCTGCCGTCGAATGCTGATGCACGCGAAAGCAGACCAGGGGAGGGGCGAGACATTGTAACCCGCTCCCCCGCACTTCTGGCTAGTGCCATGTTGGAGACACCAGGTGGCGGTCTTCAGCAGCTTCCAGGGGGAGCCGCGCCCTCTGGAAATGCGCGGCCGGCGTCATTCGGCGTCTCCGGAGGACGCAATCAGTCTGCGGCAGCCACCATTGAGTGGGACTTCGGCTGTGGCACGCCCTTTGCGTGACAATCCACGCACCTGACCCAGTGGATGTTGTGCCTGCTGGACGTACTCGCATAACTCGTATCCATGCTCTCCACATCCACGCCGCACTTCGAAGTCTTCTGGTGGCAGCTCTTGCAGGATGCGCGGGCGTTTTCGTTGTGACCGTTATGACAGGCGAAGCAGCTCAGGCCTTCGTGAACGCCCATCGGCGTGCGGTCGTCTCCCGAGCCGGCCTGGGCGGCTCGCCAGCCGTGAGCCGCTGCCGGCGTGGTCGCGTCGGGGAAACGCGGCGCATGGCACTGATAGCAGATCGTCTGCCTCTGATCGGGACTCATCCGGACTGGCGTCGCTCCCTCATAAACCTGCGGGATCGACAGCCCCGGCGCCGCAAAGTGCATCTGCTCGCGCCGGTCGTAGAACCCGAGTGAATCGCTGAACGGCGAACCGGCCACCGAAATCCGCGACGCCGGCTTCGCCTGAGGAGTGCCGTCTCGATGTATCCAGTGGCAACTGGAGCACGGCATCGTGGGCGCCTCGGCCAGATCCCTGCGCACAATCCGCCACGGCCCGCGCACGTCCTGCGGCTGCACCAGATCACCGATCGCTCCATCGAAATGCATCCCATGGCAGCGCAGGCAATCATCCGCCACGCGGCGGCTGCTGTTTTCTTTCGGATCAGCGAAGATCTGCCGGTATGTCGCGCTGTGCGGACCAGCCTTCCACGCCGCATACTCGTGCTGATGGCATCCTCGACAGTTCTCGTTCATCTGGAGCACATCGGTGTCCCGCATCCGGATCATCTCCGGCAAGTGCCCAGCCAGGTGCGCGCGGACGTGCCGTAGTTTGGTGCGCAGGCTTTCCTGGTGACAATCCTGGCATTTCAGGTTGCGGTGAGCGGAGCCATGCGCTCCCGTTACGAACTGCGCCATCTCGTGACAACTCGTGCACGCTTTCCCCTGATGCGAACTGAAATACGTTGAGGTCGCGCCGAACAACCCCACGCTCGCTGCACACGCGGCGGCAATGCCGATCCCCATCCACTGGAGCATGCCCTTCATGAACGCAGTCCCGCTCCCTTACAGTTGCGAAGCAGCGCATCGGATGCGTAATACGCGATGGCCATAATGGTAAGCACCGGATTGAATCCGCCGTTGGTGACATGCACGCTGCCGTCGATGACGAAGACGTTATCCACGTCGTGCAGCCGGCATTCGCGATTCACGACGGAACTGCGCGGATCGTCGCCCATGCGGCATGTGCCGGCCTGGTGCTGACCCGCTTCCACCAGATCCGGATGGCCCGTCATCCGCGCGGTCTGGATCGCACCGGCCTCTCGGAGCCATGCCTCCGCGCGCCGCGCCTGCACGTCTCCGATGTCAAATGTGTGTGGATGTACATTGCCCTGAATGCGTGCCACGGGCATACCCCATCGATCCTTCACGGCCGGATCGAGCAGGACGCGCGCCTCGGCAGTGGGGATCTGCTGCGTCGGACCTATGATCACGATGGAACGTCGGTGATACTGCCGCATCGCCTGCTTATGCGCCTTACCCCACCGCGGCGTTCCAGGAGGCATGCGGTCGACCATGTGAATCGGCAGGCGGATGAACTCGTTCGCCAACAGGCCGCCGCCGCAAAGCCCGGGCGTGCCGTGGTTGTAATCCATGACGCCGATGCTCGCGCCCGGTCCGACATCATCATAGGTCTCGTGCTTGAAGAACCCGATCGCTCCCGTGTAATGGTGCCCCTGCAGATTGCGCCCAACCTGGTCGTAGCGGTTGCCGAGGCCCCGAGGAAACAACCGGCTCTTCGATTGCAACAGAAGCCGTGCCGACTCAATTGCGCACGCCGACACAACCACGACGTCCGCGTCTTGTTCCTGCAAGCGGCCCCGCTCGTCGAAATAGGCCACACCGCGAGCCCGTCCACGCTCATCGGTCAGGATGTCCTTCGCCATACACCGCGTACGCAGTTCGCAATTGCCTGTCGCCAGCGCCGTCGGAATCACCGTGTTCTGGCTTCCGTTCTTTGCGTCCACTTCGCAGGCGAACCCCACGCACCAGCGGCAGCGCATGCATGGCCCGCGCCCGTTATACGGGACGCTGTTGCGCAGCATCGGCAGGTGGAAAGGATGCAAACCCAGCCGCTTCGCCGCAGGCTCCAGAATCGTGAACTCCCGATTTGGCGGCAGCGGTGGCATCGGCAACGGCCGCTTCCGGGGGCTGTGCAGCGGGGTGCCGGAGTAATCGCCCGACACCCCGATCTCGTATTCAGCCTTTTCGTAGAAGGGCTCCAGATCGTCATACGTGATCGGCCAATCCTCGAGCGACGACCCGGCAGGCACGCCGTAGGTGGAGCGCATCCGAAAATCCTGCGGCAGAAAGCGCCAGGCCATGGCGCCGTACGAGAGCGTCCCGCCTCCAACGCACGCCGCGTTGTTCTGGTAGCTGCCGTCGCTGGGCACAACGCTCGTCGCTTCTCCGCGGGGGCTCACCCACACCCGCGAATTGCCCTCGTCCTCCGGTCCAAACGCATTGCCCAGCACCGTCGTTCGCTGGTTGCGGAGATCGTCCTTGCGGCAGTCACTTGCGGTGTACCACCGGCCGCGCTCCAGAAGAACTACGCTGAGGCCGGCGGTCGCCAGCTCCTTCGCAACAATACCGCCGGCCGCGCCGGCGCCCACCACAACCGCGTTGACGCGCTTCACGACTTCTCCGGAAAGCTGTATCGCGCGCGACCGCGTACGGGAGGTTCGGTCAGGCCCAGCATGCGCCAGCTCACGGCATCGTGATTGCCGCCGTGTCGGGGCGAGCCGTAGTACCCCTCCATAGTAGTTTTGCGCAGCAACTCGAAAAACCGGCGGTTCTGCTGTTCCAGCATCTGCACGGTGGCCAGCTGTTGCTCCGGTGCGGTCGCAGCGACCGCGGCGCCGAAACGCTCCACACTGCAACTCTCTGCCTGCGCGAGCCCCGCGCGGAAAGCACGCTGATGACGCCGGTACGGCCGCATGAGTTGCAGGTCAATATAGGTAACGACTCCCGCCTGCGATGCACTCGGATAATCATCTGCTGGAATGATCTGATCGCACAGTGCGGCCAGCGTGCGCGCTTCGTCAGGAGTTAGAAACGAGAAGTTGCCGTTGTGGG
>DASSKX010000540.1:0-4833 GCA_035689925.1 Acidobacteriaceae bacterium | reverse complement strand
GTTAGGTCGGTCTGCGAGAGCCAGTGGCCGCCAAAATCGCCGGCGTGGATGGTACCGGTCAGCGTCTGGCCATCCGACGTGTTCTGCGTCTGCACGTCAGAGGTTTGCGAAGCCAGGATCAGACCGTGCATCGCGTGCTTGTCTTTGGTCGGCTCGGCACTGTTGTGCCAGTTTGCCGGCAGCGTGATCTTCTTGCCGTGCCAGTCGGTGGTCACGGTGGACTGATCGGGCGAGAGCTGTCCGATGATCCGGTTGGGGTACGGGACAAGAAACGCTCCGCCAAAGGAGAAGCTGGCGTTGCCGTTCTGATCGTCCGGACCGCCGTTGAGTTTCGAGGCAGCTTCCTCCAGCGTGGGCGAGGCGAGCACGGGGATTTCACCCTTGCCGGGCAGATTCGCCGTGATCTGGAACACGTTCATGCCGCGGCCAGGAAGAACCGTGACGGAGAGAAACTCGGGCTGTTGTCCGTTGCTGGTTGCGTTGCGCGTCAGTTTGACGACGGGCTGTCCGCCGATCTGAGGCGGTGCGGCTTGCGCGGCGGGCTGCGCCGGCTGTTCAGGTGCGGGGGGATTTTGCTTGCTGCAGCCGGTCATCAGCGCAACTCCCGCTGCGATGGCGACTGCCACGGTTTTGCGAATCGGCATGGATAGTATCTCCCTGACATGATTGGTCAACGATAACGCATTCCTGAAGCGCACCCATTGTACGCTGCACCGGGAGGCGGATGACTTCTACAATCGGGATGTGAAGGTTTCATCCGGCCCGGCAACTGCACTGGCAATGTTGAATCGCAGAATCGTGGCGTGCACGCGCTGCGAGCGCCTGCGCACCCACTGCACCACCGTTGCGGAGACGAAGCGCCGCGCCTATCGCGAATTTGAGTACTGGGGCAAGCCGGTGCCCTCGTTCGGCGATCCCAACGCGCGAGTGCTGTTTGTCGGTTTGGCTCCGGGAGCGCATGGTTCGAACCGCACCGGGCGGCCCTTTACCGGCGACGGGTCGGGGGACTTTCTGTATCCGCTGCTGCACCGCGCCGGGTTTGCTTCGCAGGCCACTGCGACGCATCGCGAGGACGGGATGGAACTGCGGGACGCGTGGATCACCTCGGTGGTGCGGTGCGCGCCGCCCGGCAACAAACCGCTGCCGGAGGAGATTGCTGCCTGCGCGCCGTACCTCGATGAGGAGATTGCGGCGTTGCGCAACGTGCGGGTGATCCTCTGCCTGGGGAAGATTGGATTTGACGGGGTAGTCGCGCACCTGCTGCGCACCGGGCAAATTGAGCGCAGGGCCGAGCTGGTGTTTGGGCACGGGGTCGAATACCGGATTCCCGGCAACCGTTGGCTGCTGGCCAGCTATCATCCGTCGCTGCAGAACACGAATACCGGCAAACTGACGCCGACGATGATGCTAAAGGTGTTTGAGCGCGCGCGAGAGCTTGCGCAAATTTCTGCGCGGTAAATTACAGCATTGTGAGGACATCTCCGCCTTCAGCGGCCCGCATCCAGAAGAGAACCCGGGAGCGGCGAAGACTCCCGCGTAAAGGAGTTCGGGTCTATGATCACCATTCTGGTCATCATTTTGCTCCTGATGCTGATAGGAGCATTCCCCGCGTGGCCCTATAGCCGCGGGTGGGGGTACTACCCCAGCGGCGGAATCGGCCTGATTTTGCTGATCATCATTGTTTTGGCGCTGCTGCGAGTGTTCTGACCGGGAGCTGGGAAGAACTGGAGCGGGAGACCGGGATCGAACCGGCGACATTCAGCTTGGGAAGCTGACGTTCTGCCACTGAACTACTCCCGCTCATTGCAGAGGTCGACGAGACGAGTATCGCGCAAGTCGGACGCTGGTGGCAATGCGTCTGCTGAGGGTCGGCGCGAGGTTTGGCAGGAAACAACGCGCCGGATCCTCAGCGTGGCTCCGCCACATTCGCTTTCCGTGACCCGACGACATCGCGGGCCGGAGGAATCGTCGGACGACCGACGCTCAGATAGGTGAACCCGCGCGCCGCCATCGCTGCCGGATCATAGAGGTTTCGCCCATCCACGATGATGGGATAACGCAGTGCGCGGTAAAGCTTGTCCAGATCGAGTTCCGCAAAATCCTGCCAGTCGTTGAGGATCAGAAGCGCGTCCGCTCCTTCGGCCGCCGCGTACGGGTCATCGGCATACCGCACATGAGGACCGGGAGGGAGAACTTCCCTGGCGCGAGCCTCGGCCGCCGGATCAAAAGCAATGATGCTGCAGCCCTCGTGATGCAGCTTTTTGAGGATGTCCAGCGCGGGAGACTCGCGGATGTCGTCGGTGCCGCCTTTGAAGGCGAGGCCGAGGACGCCGATTTTCTTGCCGCGGAAGGTCCACAGCGCTGAGCGCACCTTTTCGAAGAAACGGCGCTTCTGCTCCTCATTGATCTTTTCAACTTCCTTGAGAAGACAAAAGTCGAGGCCCATCTGTTCGGCGGCGTGACGGAAGGCGGCGACATCTTTGGGGAAACAGGAGCCGCCGTATCCAATGCCGGCGCGCAGGAATTTGGGGCCGATGCGCGTGTCGAGACCGATTCCCTGCGCGACTTCTTCGACGCTGGCGCCGGCAGCTTCGCACATGTTCGCCACCATGTTGATGAATGAAATCTTGGTTGCGAGGAAAGCATTCGAGGCGTGCTTGATGAGTTCGGCCGCCTTGGTCGAGGTCTGCAGCAGCGGTGGAGGCTCATCCGCGCGGCGCGGACCGGGGACGGCCTGCTCCGATTGGTAATAGCGACCTGTCGTGAGAGGTTCGTAGATCTGCTTCAACAGGGCCGCCGCCCGTTCGGTTTCAGCGCCGACAACGATGCGGTCGGGATGGAGGAAATCCATAACCGCCGTGCCCTCGCGCAGAAACTCAGGGTTCGACGCGACATCAAACTGCTCCTGTGAAACGCCATTCCTCTCAATGACGCGACGGATCCACTCGTTCGTGTAGACGGGGACGGTACTCTTCTCGACGATCAGTTTGTAGCCGTCGATCGAGCGAGCAATCTCCGTGGCGACAGCGTCGACAAAGGAGAGGTCGGCGCTGCCGGATCGGCTTTGCGGCGTGCCCACAGCGATGAAGATGACCTGCGCCTTCTCTGCCGCGGACTTCAGATCGGTAGTGAACTCGACATGGTTGGCGTGCCGGCGGCTCAATAACTCCGGAAGGTACTCCTCGTGGATGGGGATGCGTCCCTCGCGGAGGGTTCGAATCTTGGATTCATCGTTGTCGACGCAGACGACGTGGTGGCCGATTTCAGCGAAGCACGCCGCCGCGACCAGGCCCACATAGCCCGAACCCACAACAGCGATGGAGACAGAATTACTCATAGAACCCTTCAGGTCGCGCGGCAGTACCGCGGGGAGTACAGAAAACCAGCAAGCCCCCGGCGGGGGGCGCTGCATTGTCAGGATTTAACTCAAGTGATAACAGGTTCGGGGCGTGCGAGCAATGGCGCAAAAGTCGGAGAATCTGGTGTTCAGTTCGGCAAATTTGGAGGCGCGGGTCGGAATCGAACCGACGCATAAAGGTTTTGCAGACCTCTCCCTTACCACTTGGGTACCGCGCCCGGAACAGGCAATCTTAAATCAGAGGGCGAACCGGAGGCCAGCGCAGGACGCGCCCAACAGGCTGGAGCGGGAGACGGGACTTGAACCCGCGACCCTCGCCTTGGCAAGGCGATGCTCTACCACTGAGCTACTCCCGCTTGGTTCTTCCTGAGTATATCGGTCGCCTGGTACGTGGTCAACGCTTTGAACTTGCGCGCCTGGTCATCGCAACAGCGAACCAATTTGGAGGAAGCCTGCGCGATCACCTGCCTCTCGGCGGTCAACGGCTCGCCTCCTGCTTCTCAGGATAGTCAACGCGGACGGCTACGATTTCGTACGGATGAACGGGAACGGTCACACGGTCTCCGGTAACCTGCAGGGCCGCTCCCTGGGGCTTCTCCAGCAGATTGGTCTCGACGGCGCCGGTCGCCCCGGGCGGCACGCGCAATTCGATGCTGCCGCTCTTCCCTGCCCACTCGTACAGGTGAAAGACGAGCGCGTGGGTGTCCTCGGCCTTCTTCATGGCAGTGAGCACTACGTGGTCGGGCGTGACTGACAGGAAAGAGTGCTCGGCCGGCAGTGCGCCGGCGTGCGCTTCTACCTGCGTGGCGTGCAGGCGGTAGTTGTACTCGTAGCCGTGGCGGACCGTCATGGCCTGCTTCCAGTCTCCGGCGTGCGGATACAGCGCATAGGTGAAGTGCTGATGGCCGCGATCTGCGTCCGGATCGGGCCAGACCGGCGAGCGCAGCAGGGTGAGACGCAGCAGATTGCCGGCTCCATCGTAGCCGTACTTGCTGTCGTTGATGAGGCTGAAGCCATGCTGGCCGTCGCCTTCATCGGCCCAGCGCTGCGCGGGCACTTCGAAGCGTGCCTTTTCCCAGCTGTTGTTGCGGGTGGTGGGGCGCTGGATGGTTCCATAGGGAATCTCGTAGGTGGCGAAGGGACTGGTGGCGGCGAGCGCGAACGAGGCCTTCAGCAGGACATGTGTCTCGTGCCAGTCGACGTCGTTGGCTACGACTGCTTCGTCGGAACCAGTTTCGAGCCGGATGTCCTGCACGAATTTCGAGTTCTGCCAGTGGCGCGTCACGCGGACCACGGCGCGCATCGGGTTGTTTTCGACCACCTGCACGGAGTCGGCCTCGGTAATGCGGGTCGGAGGCTGATCGAGCGTGCCAGGATCGATGTTCCAGGCGTCATAGTCCTTCGGTGTGTCTTTAAATGCCTGCAGTTCATTGCCGCACGATCCGGAAGCAAGCGTCTCGAACTTTGCGCGCTTG
>DASSKX010000539.1:0-3739 GCA_035689925.1 Acidobacteriaceae bacterium | reverse complement strand
GGTTACCATAAGGATACTTCCAGGTTATTTTTGAGGGCTGGACGCCGCGTGGCCGTGCACCTATCCTTCGTGAACACAAGCGCATCGCACCGAGGGTGAATGGAATGAAATTCGGTTATGAACTCATGCTTTGGAGTGGCGTTGGAGTCGCCGCCCTGTACCTCATATTCGGATGGCCGCCCATTTTGCAGCCCGTTGTGCAATCGGTGGTCTCCTTCCTTCTCCACCCTTAGGAGCGTCTGCCTGCGGGACGCATCCCGAGCACGAGCAGGTTTGCCGGCTCAGGTCTCAGACGCGGATCTCGGTTTTCCTTCTTGACGGGATCGTTTTCGGCCGCAGCCGCAGCGGCGTTCTGGAACAGGTGAGCGGCAGCTCGTACATCTGGAGAACCGCGGGAACGCGCTGCGCCAGGCAGTCCCAAACGCATGGCCCTGACCTTCGTAACCCCACAACCGCGATTCCCCTTGCCCTCGCTCCCGCGCCGTCCTACCCTGAAAAGAAGGAAAGCTCTGTTCTCAGGAACAGAGCTTTTTCGTTTGGCCTTGTGGCCACTGGCTACCCGCCACCGGCTACCGTTGAGCGCTCTTTGAGACGACTGTGCTGCACACGACCCGGAGTGATCACGACCCGGCCGGGAATGATCACCTCGCGACCGTCACCTGATCATCGGCGGCCGTGATCGAAGTGATCTTCTTCGAATCATCTGCGGCCGTCTCGGCCGCGACCTGATCATCGACGGTCGTGACCAGGGTCAAAGCCGACCCTGACCGAAGTGACCATCCTTCAATCACAAAGACCCCTTCGCGACCCTGACGTGATCAAAAAGGCAGGGGGGAGGGGGGAGGGGGGTACGGTGAGCGGTCGAACTCTGTGTGCGGTTGGCTCCGGCGCTCGCACGTCCACGACTCTGGCTAAAAGCTGGCAGCTAAAAGCTGGGAGCTATTTCCCTTGCAGCTTCTGCGTCGCGATCTGCGCGGCCTGTGAATCTTTGTCCTGGTCCTTGATCTCGGCATAAATCCGGCGCGCCTCTTCGTGCTGACCGCTGGTCTCATAGAAATCCGCGAGCTGCAGCTGAGCCGCCGACTTCGGAACCGTCGTCGTCGGGTGCGCGATCACGCTCCGGAACTCCTCAACCGCCTGCGAGGTCCGCCCCGTCTGCGCGTACAGATTCGCCAGCGCCACCTTGGCCAGCGCGGCCAGGTCGCTGTCGTGCGAGTCCGCCGCCTTGGTCAGGTCGGCTTCCGCTTCGGACTTCTTCCCCATGTCCAGTGCCGTCATCCCGGCAAAGTAGCGGCCCATCTCTCCCGCCCGGAACCAGCCGTACTGATTGGCCACCTGGGTGAACAGCGGATACGCCGCCTGCGCCCGTGCCTCGGCCGACGGATAGGTCGTCTGTCCCGGCTCGGCCGGCTGATTCGGCTGCGCCAGAGGAGTCTGGTAGATGTCCATGGCCTGGCCAAGCAGCCGGTCCGCCGACGCCTGGCGCTGTTCGTAGATAACGATCCCGGCCACCGCGACCGCAATCGCCACCACCACAGCAATGGTCCAGCGAATGAGCGCGGCGCGATTGTCGCCCACCCAGTCCAGGCCGGAGGTGGTTGCGGTGATGAAGCGATCCTGTTTCAGCGCGTGACGGGTCTGAGTATCCACGAAATCCCTGAATCCTTTGGGAGGGAAATGGCGGACGCGCCTCCTTGCGGGCGCATCCACTGAGATACGTTCAGTCTATCACGCTGTTTTTGCTGGATCCGGAGCGGGGCAGGAGCCTTCCTGCCCCGCATGCAGGCGGCCCGATCAGGCCGCCCGTACCACGTCTTCCAGGTCTCCGGTTTCGACCTTTTCCTGACAATCGATGCAGTACGGCGTCCACGGCAAAGCTTCCAGCCGCTTCTCGCCGATCGTATTGCCGCAGTGCAGGCACTCCCCGAACGATCCGTCCTCCAGGCGTTCAAGCGCCAGGCGAACCAGCGTCAGTTGGCTGTGCCCTTCCGTGCTCTGCGAAAACAACATCTCCTTTTGGTACGAGAAGACCGCCTGGTCGGCGACGTCGAGTGTGTCCTCGGCCACCTCCTTGCGTCCCTCTTTCACGGCGTGCAGCATCGTCCTTTCCAGTTGTTTTTGTTGTTGGCGAAGGTGTTCTTCATATCGCCGCAGTCTGTTGTTATTGGATGGACTGGTCACGACTCAACGACTCCCTCGGGTGAATAACGAACGTCAGCCGTAATAGACAATGATTGGACGCGGAAACCCCTCCAGGATTTGTTTTGGTTTTCCTTTTGGATGAGATATTTTTGGGTCTTCTTCTGACCCTCTCCAGGCCCGTGCGGCCTGCCTCTGAAATTGTGCATCGTATTCCAGACCACCCCATCGCGAAGGCGACGGCTACGCCCTTCTCTGCCTCATCCGGGGTGCTACGCTGAAAGAGCTATGTACGAGAACTTCCACGCCACGGATCGCTGGACGGGCGAAGACCTCCATTGCCGCTGGATCGCCAATATTGTCGCGATCGCCACGCGTCACGCCGACGCCGTTGACATCCGTTTCGACGTGAACGGCCGCCCCGTTTGGATCGCCATGCCCTGCGTGGCCTGGGTCGAGCAGAAGAAGCGTTCCGGCCATGTGATCACCGATGCCCTGGCCGCTCAGGCAGCGGGTCATTATCTGAAGAAGGCCATTGAATCCGGCTACGACAACGGGCGCGAGATGTACACCATGAGCATCGACGAAGTGCTGGAGCACGTCGACGCCGTGCTGCGCGAGGCAGGGCACACGCACAACCTGCCCTGGCTCACCCCATCGGACGACGCCCAGCCCCAGGTCTAATGCCGTCGTTCTTACTCCGGCGGTGGGGTCAGAGGATGACCCTCCGGAATCCTGGCCGCCCGTGCCTTTGCCGCCGCGCGCAGGGCGTTGCGCCGCCGCTCCAGAATCGCCATGGCATCCGGTGCCGCCATGACCACCGATTCGAGATGGCTGAATAGTCCCGGCTCGCCGTTGGCAGCCCGCAAGTCCGCCAGAAAGGGCTGGATCTTGCTGAACGTCGCAAAGATCTCCCCATGCGCGGCCCGGAACGCCTCCGCATCGATGGCCCCCGTCGTCACCAGCGAAGCCGCCATTTCCCAGTAGCCCAGCACCATGCGAACGCTGGCGTTGCGCTCGCCCTTCACGACCTCGCTGAACTCCTCGAAGTTTTCCGGATTGAATTCCCGCGTGAACCACGCACGCGCCTCGCGCAGCACCGGCTCGCGCCGGAGCTCAAACAGCTTCAGGTTGAGCTGGGCGCTCTCAAAAGGTGTTGGCACGATTCCTCCCGGTGACGAACGACTCATCTTAGCCGACTGTTTCGTCCCCTTTCCTCTTTGCATCTTTTCTTTGGAGTGTGAGAATGGTCCGTTCCTCCTGGCCGTGTTGCGTCCTGCCCGGCTCAGCACGGTTGGCGCCAGGCATCGGCACGAAGTACGAAGCAGGCACACCAGCATCAAGGAGGCTGTCCCCCTATGGGAGCGACTATGGTCTCGCAGGATCTGAAGCGGCTCACCGAAGGATTGCACGCCCACCGGAATCTCTCTGCCGCCCAGATGGTGGAAACCTCAATCGCGCGCGGCGAAGGCCGTCTCGCGTCCAACGGCGCGCTCGTGGCCTATACCGGAGCCCGTACCGGCCGTTCCCCGCGCGACAAGTTCACCGTAGAGGACGATCAGACCCGCAACCGGCTCGCATGGGGTAAGGTTAACCAGCC
>DASSKX010000538.1:0-3769 GCA_035689925.1 Acidobacteriaceae bacterium | reverse complement strand
GTTTCGGGACCGCGCATTCAATCTGCGCCCGCAGCAGCGGATAGTGCGTGCAGCCAAGAACCAGGGTGTCAGCCTTCAGTCCGGAATCGACCGCCTGGGTCAGCAGTTCCGACATATAGATCCGGAGCACCTCATTCGTCACAGGGTGCTCGATCCATCCTTCTTCCACCAGCGGAACCAGCAGCGGACACGCCTTCTCAATCGCCCGCAGCTGTCTCTCCGCGCACGCTGCCGCATAGGCGTGGCTCTCCACAGTGGCGGCGGTCGCAATGACCAGCACGTCGCGCGTGACAGAGGTCGCCTGGGCCGCGTTCGCGCCCGTCTCGACCACGCCGAGGACCGGCACCGAAACCGCGTCCCGAATGGCATCCAGCGCCAGCGCGCTCGCGGTGTTACACGCGATCACCAGAAACTCTGCGCCTTGTGTTACGAGAAACCGTGCGCTCGACGCCGCATAACGCGCCACGGTGGCGCGGGATTTGGCCCCGTACGGCAAGCGCGCTGTGTCGCCCAGGTAGATGTAATCGGCGTTCGGAATGCGGTCAAGCAGTGCCCGCAGGACCGTCAGTCCGCCGAAGCCGGAGTCGAATACGCCGATCTTCACTGCGCACCCTGATCGGTTGCTGAGCCTGATCGAGCCTCCGGAATCGCCTCCGACGCCAAATACGTTCTGGTCAGATCGGCATGACCGGCGAGCGTCTCCCGCGGCTGCCCATCCACCAGGAAGTGCACCTGCGTGATCGAAGGCAAGTTGGCGTGGAGCGTCGCCAGCATGGCCAGCAGCGTCAGCGTCTCCGGCTCGATGCCCGAAGGTTGGGCGGCGGCCAGCGCACCACTCAGATCGACAACCGCGATTTTGTCTCGTCCGGTCTGGCCGGCCGCTGCCCTCACCGGCAGGAAGTAAACCTCGTTCACTCCGGACGCGACGCTCATCGGATGGGTTGAACCGTCCGCGTGAAAGGAAGCGATCAGGTTGTCGAGGAGAGCGCGCGCTTTCGCGTTGTCGTCGGCCGGCAGGGCAATATTGCGCTGAACGGTCGTCATGGAGGCGTCCAGGTCGTTGGGCACATACAGGGTCACGGTGCGCGGCGCGGATGCTGGCCCCTCCGTGATCTCCGCGGGAGCCGCTGTGGCCTCGGCGTGCAGGCGGTCTTGCGCTCGATTGCGCAGCCGGATCAGAAACGCCGCCATGATGACGCAGGCCACCAGCATCAGCAGGAACAGCACCTTGTGCCAGCGCGCGATCATTGCTTCCAGTCGCTCCGCCACGATTCGAGTCCGGCTGCCAGGGCGTCCACCACCGACTTCTGGTAATCCGCATCCGACACAGCCTTGCCCTGGGTCACGTGTCCAGCGACCAGCGGAGCCAGTTCGACAGCCACCGCGGGGCATGCCAGATTGTCCATCGGCTGCACCGATGCACGGCCGAGCGTCACCGGGATTTGCGCATGTGCCAGGGCAGAGTCGATCTCCGATTCCAGCTTCAGGCTCTGCGTCGCATAAACACCCTGCGCGGCCTGCCAGGAGACCGGGCGCGCCGGGCCCGATGGCGCAACGGGAGATGTGTAGAGGTGCACGCCACTCCCGGTTGCCGTGGCGTGGATCAGAATGCAAGCCGCGGCCTGCGCGTGATTCGCGGTTTCGGCCCGGTTCAGCGACAGAAGGCTCGCATCCGTTTCGCGGGTCGTCACCACGGAAACACCGCGAGCCTGCAGGCTGGACCGCAATCGAATCGACAGCCCCAGGGTGACGGTCTTCTCTGCCAGGTCGTTGGTCAGCTTCGCGCCAGTGTCGGACCCGCCGTGTGCTGCATCGAGCACGACAACGAAGCCAGGACGCGGAGCCTGTGCTGGAGCGACCGGCGCCGGCTGGGCCGAGGCCGATTGCGACGCGTTCTGCGCGAATGCCGTTGCCGCCACGGCCAGCGTCAGTGCCCCTGCCCTAGTCCAGCGCATAGATGGCCAGACCGCTCAGCAGCTTCGGGTAGAAATCGGTGGACTTCTGCGGCATCACATCCCCGGCAAACGCGACGCCTCGAAGTTGATCCATCGTTACAGGGTTCATCAGAAAGGCGACATTCGCCTCGCCTCGAGCCACCTGCCCGGCAGCTTCTCCGGCGTCCCGCAGATAACGGAGGTGCACCTGGTCGCGAATCGCTTCCGGGGTGATGCCGAGGATCTGCTCGAGAACCAGGCTGTGCAGCTGCACAATATCCAGCTGGCGCCGTCGCGCGGGCACATCCTTCAGAGCCTGGCCAATAGCTTCCGCTTTGGCCGTCATCAGGAAAGAACCTTCGGCCGTCACGGCAACGAAGGCAGTCGCATCGCGAACGCTCCCAAGGCGAACCATCGCCGCCGCGGGATCCTGTTCCGGTAGCCTCCCCACCCGGAACAAGCCTTCCGCCCTGCTGAGCAGTTTTGATGGCATGAAATCCGTTAGCCCGAAGACGACCCGGTGCGTCGGCAGGATCACGAGGCCCTCGGAGTCCATATTGACGAACGTCATCATCGCCGCCGCTTCGGGAAACGCTGGCTGCGGCAACGCGCCCGTCGCCCGCTCGCAGGACTCCTGGACTTCGGGGATGCCGCGCTCTCTTCTGTAATTCAGAGCCGTTTCGTACCGATGGTGGCCGTCCGCAATGATCAGCTTCTTGTCCTCGAGCGATGTGGTCAGCAGGTTGATCCTCGCCGGATCGCTGACTCGCCAGACGCGGTGCAGAACCCCATATTCGTCTGTGACTTCGATATCTGCGACCGTTTGATCGGATGCGCCCGCGGGGAACAGCAGGTCCTCCGCCGAGCGGCCCGGATCGGAGTAGAGCATGAAGATCTGCCCGAAATGGGCGCGGGTGGCTCGCAGCAGGTTCAGGCGATCCGACTTGGGCCCGGAGAGCGTCTGCTCGTGCCGGAAGACCACGCCCTGGTTGTAGTCGTGGAGTTCGCCCAGCGCAATAAAGCCGCGCCGCTCGCGCAGGATCTCCGGCTGTCCAGGCACCGCAAAGCGCTGCGAATACGCATAGACGCAGGGTTGACGCTCCTGGAAAAGCACGCCCGACTCGCGCCATGCCTGGAAGTCGCGCGCAGCCTTGGAGTAAACGTCGTTGCTCTCGTCGAACAGCTCCGGCTGCCGCAGGATAATTCTGACCAGATTGAAGGGACTGCGCTGGTAATACGCCTGCTGCATCGGCGGCGTAATTTTGTCGTATGGCTGCGTCACCACATCCTGCAAATTGACTTTGGCAGGGTTATAGCGCAGTGCGCGGAAAGGGTAGATGCGAGCCATGCGGTCTGTTCCATCGATTCTATCGCAGCAGTTTGCGAGGTTTTCGCCGGAACCCTGCAACGCAAATTCGCGCCGGGAGCATCGCGCCTTCCAGATTGCACGCATCGTAGTTTCAGGCGGTATGACCCTGGGTGATCTTCATGCGGCTCGGGTTCCCGTTAGGGCGCGTTGGGAATGGGTATTGCAGAACGTCGCTGGGTCGTGCCAGTATTTTCCACACGTGAGGTACGGCCATGGCGTCCCGCTCTGGGCGCGAATCGGTTGCCGGTGGATTTCCGGGCTTCGTCCGGTTCCATAGCTTCGGCACCTGCGTTTCGCTGCTGTCATTCCTCGCTCTCCTTCTGTTTGTCCTCCCCTGCCGCGCTCAGGAAGACGACGATCCCCTCAATGAGGTCCATGTCACCCCGGCCCCTGCTGCCCCCGCCACCACCGCCAAAGCAGATCCGTCGATCCCGATCTCCTCGAATGCCTCCCTGCGGACAGGCAT
>DASSKX010000537.1:0-2432 GCA_035689925.1 Acidobacteriaceae bacterium | reverse complement strand
AGCCAGCGGCGAATATTACGGGACGCTGGTGATCGCCGCTCTGCGCGAACTCGAGCCCGGCGCCGACATTTTCGGGCTCGGTGGGCGACGCATGGCGACGTTGGGATTTCGCCCAATTGTCCGGGCTGAAGACGTGGCAGTCATGGGCATCACCGAGGTCATCCGGCACATGCCGAGGATCTACCGCGAGTACCGGAGGCTCAGGGCGTCAATCGCCGCCGAGCGTCCGGATATCGCCATCCTCATTGATTTTCCCGACGTGAATCTGTCGCTGGCGAAGCATCTCAGGCGCCAGGGGGTGCCGGTGATTTACTTCGTCAGCCCGCAGCTCTGGGCCTGGAAGAAGCACCGCATCCGCAGCGTGCAGCGCTATGTGGACCGCATGCTGGTGATCTTCCCGTTCGAGGAGCGCTTCTATCACGATCGCGGCGTGGATGCCGAGTTTGTCGGCCATCCGCTGGCCGAGGTGCCTGCACCCACGATTTCCCGGGCGCAGTTTGCTGAGCAGGCCGGCGTTGATCCTTCAAAAACCTGGGTAGGCCTGCTGCCCGGCAGCCGCGGCAAGGAGATCCGGCTCAACCTGCCGGAGATGGTCCGGGCGGCCGCTCTGCTGGTGGGCGAGATGGAGTTCCTGATGCCGCTCGCGCCCACGCTCACGGCCCCCCAGCGCGACCACATCCGCGCCGTGCTCTCAGAACTGCTGGCGGCACAGGCGAAGCCACCCCGGATTACCCTGGTTGAGGATGCCCGGGCCGTCCTGCACCACGCCCGGGCGAGCATTGTTGCCAGTGGAACGGCGACCGTCGAGGCCGCGCTGATCGGCAACCCCTTCGTGGTCGTCTACCGGATTTCGCCTCTGAGCTATGCCGTGGCCAAACGCGTTGTGGACGTGCCACACGTGGCTATGGTGAACCTGATCGCCGGAAAACGCATCGTACCCGAACTGATTCAGGGTGACTTTACGGCGGAACGCGTCGTCTCATACCTGAAGCCGCTGCTGGAAGACGACCAGGCGCGCATGCAGATGCGGGCCAGCCTGCGACGAGTAGCAGACATGTTGCGCAGCGAAGGCAGCGCCATTGGCCGGGTGGCCGAAGTCGCCCGTCAATTGCTGCGGCCTTCCACCACGTTTGAGGAAAGACAGAGCCCGGTTCCATGACGAAAGAAAAATTCGAATCGCCCCGTTCCCAAATGCTCCGGCGACTCCGTCCTGCTTCCATCTTTTTGGCTGGTTCGGTTCTGATGCTGGCTTTGGCCGCTCCCGGCAGCGCCTCGGCTCAGGCCGGTCCCGCCAGGCCCACGCTGAACATCACCGGTTACACCATCAACGCCGAGATTCGCCCGGCGGACCACATGCTGGATGCAACCGCCCAGGTCACCTTCACGCCGGTCGATGACCTGCCCACCGTCACCTTCGATCTGCACGGGGCTCTGCGCGTGGACAAGGTGACCGACGCCAGCGGGGCGGCCCTGAACGGCCAGCGTGGGGCCGAAGCGACCCTCGTGGTCACGCCGCAGAACCCACTGCCGAAGGGACAGGCGGTCACGTGGACCTTCCACTACTCCGGCCAGCTGGAGAACGGCGAAGGCGGACCTGTCGAAGGCCTCAAATTGGCCTATATTGGCGATCCCATCACGTATCTGCTCTACGCATCGCGCTGGTTCCCGATGACCGGGTACAGCACGGACCGCTTCACGGCGCAGATCCACGTCAAAGTGCCCACCGGGTACGAGGTGATCGGCAGCGGCGGGACAGGAGCGGCGAAGGCGGCGGGCAACGGCGAGCAGCAGTGGGACTTCAACTGGGACAAGCCGGGCTTTCCAGGAACGATTATTGTCGGCAAGTTCCTGCCGCCGGTTTCGGTGCAGGGTGCGACGAATATCAAGGTCTATACGACGTCCGAGCACAAAACGGCAGCAGCGGACTACGCCGGAACCGCCCTTCGCGAGTTCGCCTACTTTACGAGCGCCTTCGGCATTCCCGAATCGACGAAGCTGAACGTCGTGGAACTGCCCAATGACACGGTTCCGGCTTTCTGGGCGCCGGAGATCGCTGCCGTCGGCGGCAATTTCATCGGCGGCAAGAACGCTTTCCGGCTGCTGGCGAACACCATGGCGCACCAGTGGTGGGGCAGCGAAGTGAGCCCCGCGAGCCTGAACGACTCGTGGATTACGAACGGCATGGCGCGCTATGGCGAGTTGATGTACCTCGAGGACGACCAGGGACGCGGCGCGCTGAACGCCGCGATTCAGGACGTGTCGGCCGGAGCGCTGGCTTACGACACCATTCCGCTCTCTTCGGCGGCAACCGTGGGCGGAAGCGCCGGAAACTCCGATGTGGCGCGGGCGTACTCGCCGCAGTTCCAGTCCATGACGCTCGACAAGGGAGCGCTGGTCTACCATATGCTGCGCTGGGAAGTGGGCGACGACAG
>DASSKX010000536.1:0-3472 GCA_035689925.1 Acidobacteriaceae bacterium | reverse complement strand
GACGCTCCCAACAGCCGCCGCCTCTACTTCATCGGCACCAATAACCGCGAAGCCGGAAGACTCGGGGCTCACGCGCTGCTCGAGCGCATGCACGACAAAGGCAACGTCGTCTTCTTCACCATGCCCGGGCAGCCCAATCTCGATGAGCGCCTCAGCGGCTACGAAGATGTGCTCGCCACCCAGCCCGATGTGCACGTCACCGACATTGTCGATATTCGCGGCCAGGGCACCGTTGCCTTCGACAAGACCCAGCAGATGCTTCCGCTCACCGGCAAGAACCACGTAGACGCCTTCGTCTGTCTGGAGGCTTCAGCGGGCAAAGAGGTCGGCGAGGTCCTTCGTCGCAACAACGCCAAAGACCGCGTGCTGATCGCCATGGACACCGACCAGGCGACACTCGACCTCATCAAGCAGGGCGTCATCGCCGCCACCGTCGCCCAGAAGCCCTACACCATGGCTTACGTCGGCGTCAGCATGCTCGACCAGCTTCACTTCGAGCCGCTGTCGCTGAAGACGTCCTACGCCCTCGATCCCTTCAGCCCGGTCCCCGCATTCATCGACACCGGAACGGCCCTCGTGGACTCCCGCAACGTCGACGAGTACCAGCAGCAGAAACAGCGGGCGCACTAACAACCGCTATTCGATGCGCAGCGCGACCATCGGCTCGACCGACGCAGCGCGCTGCGCCGGCAGAATGGCCGCCAGAAACGCCGCCAGCGCCAGTGTGACCGTTGTTGCTGCCAGCACCGCCGGATCCCACGGCGCGACATGATAAAGCTGGCTCGCCATCAGATGTCCGGCGACGACAGCCGACGGCATGCCGATCAGCAGTCCGACGCCGGCCTGCAGAAACGCGCTCCGCAGCACCATCCGCAATATCCCCCTGCGATCCGCGCCCAGCGCCATCCGAATCCCGATCTCGCTCGTCCGCTGCGCCACCGCATACGAAGTCACGCCATAGAGGCCAATAGCCGCCAGCACCAGCGCCACCAGGCCGAAGATCGATGTCAGCTTCGCGACCAATTCCTGCTGCGAAAACTGCCCCTGCACCTGATGCGCGAATGTGTCGAAGTCGATCACCGTGAGGTTCGGATTCACCTGCGCCAGAGCACGGCGCACCTGGGATTCCAGCCCGGGAACATTGCCGATCGTCTGAATCTCCACCGCCCTCATTTCCAGGTGCGAGACATTCTCGAACATGTTCTCGTCGGCATCGCTGTACTTCATCCATTGATCAGCCGGCAGAAAGAACATGGGGCGAATCTTGGAATCGGGATCCCAGTATTGGGTGTCCTCCGTGATACCGACAATCTCGAAACTGCCTGCATACTTCTGGTCCAGGTCTCCAAAGTGGTGCCCGATCGCATTGCCGTCCTTGAAAAATTTCCGCGCAAAGGTCTGATTCACGACAGCCACATTGCGCGACGAAGCATTGTCCTGCTCGGTGAACGAGCGCCCGGCGACGACCTTGGTGCCGATGTTCTCGAAATATCCGGGGCTGCAGCGCACCCATGAGGCGCCGTTGAAGTTGCTGCCGGGCGGCGGAGGCGCTTGGCCCTCGATGAACACGCCGTTACCCCAGTTGTCGCCCTCCATCGGGCTGTACAGGGAGTAGCTGACCCCGCGGACTCCAGGACTCGCGGATAGCGTGTCCCGTAGCTGCCGGTAGAAGACGCCGGCCTGCTCGGCTTTGTAGCCCGCCATTTGCGGATCGATGTGCAGAATGTACCGGTCGCGCGTATCGAATCCGAAGTGCTGATTGTGGAGATTGCTCAGCGACCGAATCAGCAGCCCTGCGGCGCACAACAGCGCCAGGGATACAGCCGCCTGCGCGATGACGAGAATCTTCTGTGTCCACAAGCCGCCGGCGCGTGTGGAGCGGTGCGCTCCGCGGAGCGCTTCGATTGGATTGGCATGAGCGGTCATCCACGCAGGGGCGACGCCGAAGAGAACTCCTGTGACGAGAGAGACGCCAAAGGCAAATGCCAGCACCGGCAGAGACGGTGCCGGGCTGATGGGCAAATAGCTGTGTCCGGCTGCCCAGTGCAATAGCATGCGCGCGCCGAGCCAGGAGACGATCAGCCCCGCCAGGCCGCCCAGCACGGCGAGTACCAGGCTCTCCGTCAGCGCCTGCATCACCAGCGTTCCGCGAGGCGCCCCCAGCGCTGAGCGCACCGAGGTCTGCGGCTTGCGCACCGCTGCGCGCACGAGCATCAGATTCGCCAGATTGGCGCACGCGATCAGCAGCACAAATCCTGAGATCCACATCAGCAGATGCAGGTCCGACCGGTACCCCTCCTGCATTTGCTGCACGCCGCCACCCCCGTAGGTCAGGTGCAGCGTCTGTTTGGGGATCAATCCCTTGTCCCGCGGCTCGATTTTGCTCATCGGACTCTGCAGGAACTGCCGCAGTTCAACCTGGAGTTGCGCTTCCATTTCCTTCAGGTTTGCCCCCGGACGCACCCGCCCAATCAGGTTCAGCCAGTCCAGCTGGGGCACATCCAGAACGTCGAACGCGCCGCTTTGTACGACCGGTGAATCGCTCAGCGGAATCCAGAACGAGGGCGGATCGCTCGTCAGGCGATCGCCGTAGTAACCCGGCGGCGTCAGCCCGACAATCGTGAAGGATTTTCCGTTGATCAGGAAGGTCCCGCCGATCACCGAAGGGTCTTTGCCGAACTTCTGCTGCCATGCCCGGTAGCTCATCACCGCCACCGGCGGCGCTCCCTTGTGATCATCCGAAGGCCGCAGCAGGCGGCCTCCCCAGGCGCGCAGTCCGAGTGTGTCAAATGCATTGCCCGACACAAACTCCGCGCCGTATGGCTCCGAGGGCTGATTGCTGCCCGCCCGCCGCACGCCGACTTGCGCACGACCCGCCTGGAAGGCCGCCAGGGAAACGAATCCCGGCGTGTGATCGCGGAATTCCCGGTACTGCTCCGTCGAGAACAGCGACCAGTCATCCTGCAGCCCGCCATTGACGCAGCAATTTTCTTTATCGCCGATGCGGATCAGTTCGCTCGGCTTCACAACCGGAAGGGACTTGAGCAGAACCGCATGGATGAGCGTGAAAATCGCCGTCGTCGCGCCGATCCCCAGGGCGAGCGTCAGGATCGCAGTGATGGTAAATCCGGGCGCCTTCAGGAACTGGCGCAGCGCGTAGCGGATGTTGTCGAAGGACATCGGGGAAGATCGTCTCCGTCTGGATAGTTATACGAGATCGGAACAGTTCTGCGCCGGGCCCTTCACCCCCACGCATCCACCGTCACATACCGCGCCGCACCCGGCGGATGCTTCCCCAAAATCAGCCGCGCCGCTTCAATCGAGCGCGCCCGATCCACACCCATCCGCGTGTGCCCCCCGTCGTGGAGCAGCAGGTTCGACCCGCGCCCCTGCCGCTGATTCCGTGCAATCCCGCGTTCCAGGTCCCGGACGATCTCGACCGAAGTGATCCCCCGACGCCAGTCGTGCCCCA
>DASSKX010000535.1:0-3444 GCA_035689925.1 Acidobacteriaceae bacterium | reverse complement strand
CTTGGCGGAAATCCGGCTCAGTTCCAGCAGGGCTGCAACATTATTCGGCTGCTCAGCGAGGATCTGCTGCACGATCTGCTCAAACTGCGCAGTCGCAGCCGGAGCATCCTGGCGCTCAATCTCCGTCGCCAGCGAATATTGGATGCGCGGATTGTGCGGCTCAAGCTCAGCGGCCCGGCGTAACGCACCAATGGCCGCAGCGGAGTTGCCGCGGTCGCTCTCCAGCAGCCCCAGCATATATTCGATACGGCCGTTGTCTTTGGCCTGCGACTCTGCACGATCCAGCCGCTGCTTGGCCTGGTCGTAATTCCTCTGGCGCAGCGCCAGCAGCCCCCAGTCGGCCCACGCGGCCGGCTCCCCCGGAGCCAGTTGCGTCGCCTGCCCCAGCGAATCGTCCGCACGCGCATCGTTGCCGACCTGGAACGCTCCCAGCCCGACATAAAACGCCGACACAAACTGGGCGTACTTCCGCGACTGCGGCTTCGGCAGGCCGGAATGGCAGCCCGCCGCCAGCAGTGCGGCGGACGCAAGCGCGGCCACCGAGGCGGCACGTCTGGATGGGGAACCGTGAATCGACATCGAATGTGGAATCGCTGAGGTTCCTTTGAACATATCGCACCGGAGCATCTGCCCGGTAGCTTGCATCGGCTCGGCGCGCCTGCCGCATGCCGGCAGCCCGCGCTCGGCGCCGTTTGGGGAATCACCGAACGACCAGTCTACGGTGCGAAAGGCCCGGTTCGGGTCCACCGAAAGATGGAGGTGCGCCTCCATCCCTGCTCCCATGACAGCGGCCAATCCGGCAGATACAGTTCTCAGAACCGCGGTCCCCAGCTTCACCCCGCCCGGAACGAGTACCTCGTTCCCACTCGACAAACCAGGCCACTGCACGACGGATGCTCCGGCCATGAACGTGATTTTTTGGAGAGCCCCAATGAGGAAGTTCCTCGCCGGATGCGCCTGCCTCCTGGCAACACTGTCCACCTGCCACGCCCAGAGCAACTATGCCGTTGTGCGCGGCGCGGTTCTGGACCCGCAGCATCGGCCCGTGGCCAACGCCCATCTCCATCTGACCGAAATCGCCACCAGCGCAGAACGCTCCGCAGTTTCGAACTCCAGCGGACTCTACGAAATCGCCGGCCTGCAGCCGGGTCCGTACACGCTGCGCGTCGAAAGTGCCGGCTTTCGCGAAGCGACACAGAGCCTCAATCTCGAAGTCGGTCAGCAGGCCACCATCGACGTGCAGCTTGCCGTCGCCGGTGCCGTGCAGACGGTCCACATCCAGGGATCCGAGGAACTCCTGAAAACCCAGGATGCCAGCGTCGGCGCGGTGGTCGACCAGCGCTCCGTGGAGTCGCTGCCCCTGAACGGCCGGATGATGATCGACCTGGTGCTCACCGTACCCGGAGCTCACATCAGTCACGGCGCAGGCACCGGCGACATGAACGCACTCTACTGGCGTCCCGGGCAGCGCTCCGCTGTCAGCATCGGCGGCAGCCGTCCCAATGCCAACTACTTTCTGCTCGATGGCGCCACCAACACCGATCCCACCTTCAACACCCAGAACCTGAGCGCCTCGCCCGATGCGGTGCAGGAGTTCCAGGTGCAGACCAGCAGCTATCTGGCGGAGATGGGCGGCGCCGGCGGCGGTCAGATCAACATCGTCACCCGCTCAGGCACCAGCCAGCTGCACGGCACCGTGTATGAGTACCTGCGCAACGGCGCCATGGATGCGCGCACCTTCGCGCAGATGACCAGCAACAACTTCCTCGTGCAAAACAACTTTGGCGCCGCGCTCGGCGGCCCTGTCTGGCACGCGGGCAAGACGTTCTTCTTCCTGAATTACGAGGGACTGCGGCACGTCGAAACGATGAACATGGTCGAAACCGTCCCAACCGAGGCAGAAGCCGGCGGCGACTTCAGCCAAAGCGGCGTGGACATCTACGACCCCAGCACCACGGCGCCCAATCCGAACTTCAATCCCGCGCTGCCGGTCAGCAAGACCAATCCGCAGTACATCCGGCAGCAGTTCGAGTACAACGGGGTGAAGAATGTCATCCCGCCCAGCCGCCTCAGCCAGGCCGCGCTGATCATGCTGAACCAGTACACGCCGCGGCCCAATCTGATGATGTCCATGGGCGGCATGACCATGATGGGACAGCCTACCGTGATCGGTGCCGGCAACGACGCCAACAACTACCTCGATGCTCGCAAGCAGCGCATGTTCGACAATCAGGGCACCGTCCGGATCGACCACAGCTTCAGCAATGGCGACTCGGCTTTCCTCCGCTACTCCATTGGAACCGAGAACGGATTCATGCCGTGGGGCCTGCCGGGCTTCGGCATGTACCACGACAATCTCTCGCTCCAGAGCACGCTCGCCTGGACGCGTGTCATCTCGCCGCACATGGTCAATACGGCCTCGCTGGCCGTCTCGCGGCTCGACATGGCGCACACCACCGAGAGCGCAAACAAAAAGGACATCGTCACCCAGCTCGGCATCCAGGGCACCGGCTTCGGCGGCCCCGGCGCCTGGGGTGCACCCTACTTCAACATTCAGGGCTATTCGCCGTTGGGCGACAACTTCAGCGCCACGCCCATGAAAGCCTGGGACACGATCGTCGAAGGACGCGACTCCTTCAGCTGGCAGGTTGGCCGTCACAGCATGAAGTACGGCGCAGCGTACCAGAAGTTTATCTGGCCCATGTGGGGCTTCTTCCAGAATCGCGGCTACTACCAGTTCACGAACGGCTTCACCACGGCCCACGCGCTGAACGACGGAAGCACCGGATCGGCGCTGGCCAGCTTCCTGCTGGGACTGCCCGCGGCGCGCCAGGGCCAGGCCGGCATACCGCAGATGAACCTCCACCAGTGGTACGCCGACGCGTACGCGCAGGACACGTGGCGCATCACGGCGAACACCACGCTGGACTACGGCCTTCGCTACGAATTCATGAGCCCGCTGGTCGACGTCGACTACACGAACAGCAACCTTGTGTTCATCGGCGGCAAACCGGAGGTCTTCATCGGCGGACAAAACGGCTATCCGCGCGGGCTGATGTATCCCAACGACGCGCGCTTCGCGCCGCGCATCGGCTTGGCGCACAGCCTCCCGCACTTGGGTATGGTCGCCCATCTCGCCTATGGCGTTTTCTTCACGCCGGTAGACATGAACACCTGGTGCAACCAGCGCCACAACGTCCCCTACGTCTTCCCCATGACCTCGCAGAGCGATCCCTTCCTGCCGAGCATCAACACCCTGAATTTCCCCTCGCCGGTCCTGGGATCGACCGTGGTCAGCTTCACTGGCCTGCAGTTGCATGCGCCGCCGCAGTACATCCAGCAGTGGAGCGCGTCGATTGAGAAGCAACTGGGCGGCGAAACGACCCTGGAGATCGGCTATCTCGGCGCCGGTGGATTCCACCTCCAGCGCGCCCACCTGATCAA
>DASSKX010000534.1:0-6873 GCA_035689925.1 Acidobacteriaceae bacterium | reverse complement strand
CGCGCCGCCGGAGTGAAGGATCTCCTGGTGTGCGGAGAGGCGCTGCCCGGAGTGGCGGAGGGTGTGGTTGAGGGAGGGCTGCTCGATCAGGTGGTCTTCGCCACAAAATCCGGCGGCTTCGGCCAGGAAGACTGCCTGACGCAGCTGCTCTCCCCGGTTCCAGGCAGTGCGGAAACGGAGCGGGGATGAAGATTGCGATCACGCTCGGCGATCCCGCCGGGATCGGGGCCGAGGTCATCCTGAAAGCGCTCGCCGCTCCCGGCATAGCAAGCCTCGCGGAATGGGTGATTGTGGGCGACCGGTCCGTGCTCGAGCAGACCGCACAAATCTGCGGCGGACGAAACCTGGAGGAATTGCCGGCTACTGTTGTGGACCTGCACTGCTGGCCGACCGGATCGCAGGTGCCCTTCGGACGGCTGAATGCCGCCTGCGGCGCGGCAGCCGTTGAGTATGTGCGCGCAGCGACGGAGATGTGTCTGCGCGGCGAGGCGGCCGCCATGGTCACCGCCCCTCTGAACAAGGAGGCCGTCACTCTTTCCGGCCGGACTTTTTCCGGACATACGGAGTACATCGCGGAACTCTGTGGAGCCGCGGAGCCGCGCATGTTGCTGGCAGGACCGCGATTCTCGGTGATCCATGTCTCGACCCACATTGCGCTTCGCCGCGCGTGCGAACTGCAGCAGGATCGCGTTCTCGAAACGATTCGGCTTGGATATCAGGCCGCGAAAATGCTTGGGCATCCGAGTCCACGCATCGTGGTCTGCGGTCTCAACCCGCATGCCGGAGAACATGGGCTGTTCGGCACGGAGGATGAGCAGTTCATTCTGCCCGCTGTGCAGGCGGCGCGCAGCGAAGGCATTCTCTGCTCCGGCCCCGCGGCGCCCGATACGGTTTTTCTGCACGCCGCGAACGGACACTACGACCTGGTCGTGGCCATGTACCACGACCAGGGGCACATCCCGATGAAGCTGCTTGCCTTCGAGGACACAGTCAACGTGTCAGTCGGCATTCCTATCATCCGCACCTCGGTCGATCACGGCACAGCGTTCGATATTGCCGGTCGCAACATCGCGGGAGCGCGGAACATGGAAGCGGCCATGCGGCTCGCCGCGCAAATGGCTTCGAGCCGATTGTCTGTTGCCGAGGAAGCGGGCGAATGAAGGGCCCCTGGCTCAGCTTACTGAATCCAGCCATCATCGGCGCTTATATGGGTTCCTCATCGGGATAGCCATCCCGTCCTGTCGCGCTCGCGCCACTGGCGCCAGTTCGTATGGCGACTGGCTTTTCGAGAACTGAGTGAGCAAAGGGTCGAAGGGGGAGGTGCCATGCCATCCTTTAGTCGCCGCCAATTTCTCCACAGCGCTGGAGCCGCTCTTGCATCAGGCGCACTCACATCCACCCTTCATGCTTCCGCTGCCGCTGTCTCGGTGCCGCGCGCTCTGCAAACGCCGTTCAAGCTGAATCGCCTGGTACTCCGCGGCTCCGGAGTCGCCGGTGATTTCGATGAGAAGTTCGTCGACTGCCCCTTCGTCTTTCGCCACGCCGATGAGTTCCGCATGACCTACATCGGTTTCGACGGAACCGGCTATCAAACCGGCCTCGCCCGGTCGCCAGACCTCGTCAACTGGACACGCATCGGCTGCATTCTCCGCCGCCGGCCGAGCGAGCCGGTGTTTCGTTACAACATTGCCATGATGTGGATCGTTCGTGCGAACGATGCGCTGAGCCCCGGCAATCTGAAGAAGGTGCGCGGACGCTATCTCGGCGCGTGGCATGCCTATCCCAATCCCGGCATGGAGGCCGGTCCCGCTGTGATTGGTCTCTGCTGGAGCGACGACCTGCTCCATTGGGAACTGGAGGCGCCGTGTCTCCGCCCCGACGATCCCGAGGCAAAGCCATGGGAACAGGGTGGTCTGTACAAGCCCTGCATTGTCGAATACGAGGGCACGTTTTACCTCTTCTACAACGCGAAGACCGAACCGCTGCCGAAGAGCCAGGGCGGCGGCTGGCACGAGCAGACGGGGCTCGCTACTTCAAAGGATCTGCGCCACTGGACCCGATCCCCCCTCAACCCCATCGTCCACAACGGTCCGTCCGGCAGCTGGGACGATCGTTTTGCTAGCGATCCGTGCGTTGTCCGCTGGCGCAACGAGTGGGCGGTCTTCTACTACGGCCTGAGTTCTCGCGACGGCAAAGCGCGCGATCTGCTGGCGCTGGGCAAATCGCCGGATCACCTCACGAAGGCCAACGGCATCCTGGTCGACGCGGGACCTCCGGGTTCGGTCGATGACGATTATGCGCATAAGCCTTCCGTCATCGCGTCCGACGGCATCTTCTACCACTTTTACACTGCGGTTTCCGGCAAGTATCCGCACGATATTCGCGGCATCTCCGTTGCTCGCTCGCGTCCATGGGAATGACGGACGAGTTCCATCCTCACAGCATTTGCGCTCACCCCTGCACAACGGCGTCATAGCGTTGACAAACCCGCTGCCACCAGGAGATTTTGCTCCTGAAATTATTTTTCGATTGGAGAAGCTGCGTGCTGAAAGTGCTTTTCAGAGTGTTCCCCCTTTTCTTCCTTGCCACGCTCTGCCTTGCGCAGGACCACGAGTCGACAATCCCTGCCGGCCAGCTTGATCCCACTCGCGCCGTCACGGAACCGCAGTTGTTCTCCTCGTTTCACAAGCCGCTCCCGGAGCAGTACATCTGGACGCGCGAAGACTCCGTTGCTGCTCAGACCGGCGACATTCACTACGAACGCGTCGGCATCACGCAGCAAATCGAACCCCACTATTTCCGTGCCGGATTTGACGTACAGCAGGTCCCAGCGCATGCAACGCTGTACATCGCCGGCCCGCGCTCCGCCGTCGTTTACGTCAACGGCACGCTGGCCGAAGAGGTGCACAGCAACATCCTCAACCCCCTCGATATGCACGTATTCGAGGTCGACGTCACGCGCCTCCTCAAACCCGGCCACAATGTTCTCGCACTGCAGGTCGTCCGCGGTCACGGCGCCTCCGGCTTTCTCAATGACCCAATCACGATGCAACTCCTTCAGGGGGAGGTGCTCGTGGCGAAGATCGTGCCCGCCGCTGCAGGCGTCAATGCCCAGGCCATCCTGATCAGCGGACCCCAGTGGAAGGCTACGCTGCACGCGTCCTCAGACTGGGAGCGCCCGGACTTCGACGATGTCTCCTGGCCGAAGGTCGAGGCTCTGATCCCGATCGAAGGCTCGATCGATCTCTTCCAGTGGAATGCCGACGCCGGCCTGTACGACTGGCCCGGATACGAGGGCGTCTCTCCATTCCTCGCGCACATGTATCTGCCTGCCGCGAAGGTTGAAGACGTCGTGCAGGGCCGCAGCCGCTTCGAAAATATCGACGCGCTCACCGCGGAAAATGCGCACACGGAGTTCGCCGTAAACCTCGGCAGTCCTGCTCCCGGTGAAGAGTTCGCCCCAGGCATCACGCTCGATTTCGGACGCGAGGTCACCGGCCGCGTCGAACTCATCTCCGACTCAGACAGCGAAGCCGCTGTTTCGATACGCTATGGCGAATCCAAAGGCGAACTGGACGACCATCCTTATCTCGGCACCAACGTGCTGCGCCTTGGACCCCATCAGACCGGCCACGGACCCAAAAGCGCCTTCCGTTACGCGCGCATCTCCTTCCTCTCCGGCGGCCCCCATCTGAAGTTCAAGGCCATTCATCTGGAGGACATCTACTATCCCGTCCGCTACCAGGGCTCGTTTGAATCCTCTGACCCGCTGCTGAACCGCATCTGGGAAACGGGCGCGTATACCGTCCACCTCTGCATGCAGGACGACATCTGGGACGCCCCCAAGCGCGACCGCGGCCGCTGGATGGGCGACACCGACGTCAGCGGACACGTCAGCGACGCGGTCTTCGCCGACCAGTTCCTCGTCAAAGACACGCTCACGCGTCTCGTGGGCGAGCCTCCCATTCGCCTCCATGTGAACGGCATCCCCGGATACTCCTCGTTCTGGTTCACCGCGCTCGAGGACTACGAGCGCCACACCGGCGACCAGGCCTATCTCGAACAGGTGCATCCGCAACTGCTTCAGCTGCTGCAATTCATGGACAAAGAGTTCGACGCCCAGAACCACTTCACGAACCGCACGCACGAGTGGCTCTTTGTGGACTGGGCTCTCGACCTGAACGGCGATACACCGCAGACGCGGCCCGCCACCGCCGTCGAATATTACCGCGCATACGAGGCCGGAGCGGATCTCCTGCGGCAGGTGGGCGATACAGCGAATGCCGATCACTTTGCGTCCCGTGCAGCCGCGATGAAGAAGAGTCTGCAGCAGTACCTCTGGTCAGCTAGCGAAGGGCAATTCGGCCCGCGCACACAGACCAATGCCATGGCCGTGCTGGCCAACGTTGCCGACCCGAACCAGTATGCCGATATCTGGAAAAATGTGCTGTCGCGCGTGGGTCAACCCACCTTCCGCCCCGACATCATCACCCCCTACTACGGCGCGTACGTTCTGGATGCCATGGCGAAGATGGATCGCCGCGCCGACGCGATGAAATGGATTCGTGAGTACTGGGGCGGCATGATCGCCGAGGGCGCAACCACGTTCTGGGAAGCCTACGACCCCTCCTGGCCGAAAGACAATCCCCACGTCGACCTCCAAGCTGATGGCCGCGCGGGATACTTCGTTAGCCTCTGTCACGGCTGGTCCGCCGGGCCCACCTACTGGCTCATGGAGCAGGTGCTCGGCATCCGCCCCAGCGCGCCAGGATTCAGCAAAACCATCATTCGCCCAGATCTCATCGACCTTCAGTGGGCCCGCGGTCAGGAGCCCACGCCTCACGGCCTGCTGAAGGTGGCGCTCCGGAACCAGACGGCTCTGGAGGCCACCATCGATGTGCCGCCCGACGTGCACGCCACGGTCCTCTTCCCTGTCGCGAGCGGATCCGAACACGTTCTGGTCAATGGCTCTCCCCGTCAGGGCGAGCTCGGCGAAAACGGCACACGAGTGGCCATTGATCTGGACAGTCCAGGCCATTACGAATTGAAAGCGCAGTAGCAACGAGCCGCCATGCATTCCCTCTCACGCAGGCAATTTCTGGCCGGCGCCGCGGCAGCGGCGGCGTCGACCGCACTGCCCGTGGGCGCAGCGACCGCAAGTGCCGCAACCGAGCTGCAGGAATTCGACTACGGCGCGGTTCAGTTAACCGGTGGCCCGCTCAAACAGCAGTACGATCGCATCCACGCCTCCTACCTGGCCCTCGATAATGACCGGCTGCTCAAGGTGTACCGCGAGCGCGCCGGCCTTCCGGCTCCGGGCGCGCCGATGGGCGGCTGGTATGGTCCGGACGGCTTTGTCCCCGGGCACTCTCTCGGCCAGTACATCTCCGGGCTCGCGCGCATCGGGCGCACAACCGGCGACACAGCCTGTCATGAAAAAGTACGCGCTCTCGTCGAGGGATTCGCTGCCACCATGGGTCCGCAAGACCAAGTCTTCGCCGCGCCGAACGCAGAAAAGGTCTGGCCCTGCTACATCCTTGATAAGCACTTCACCGGCCTGCTCGATGCGTATCAGCTGAGCGAAGTCGCAGACGCCCGCGAGCTTCTGCCGCGCGTGCTGCACGGCGCGCTCCCATTCATTCCCGAGCACGGTCATGACCGGATCGGCAAGAAGGATCCGCCATACGACGAGCCATACATCATGCCGGAGAACCTCTTTGCCGCGTGGCAGCTGACGGGAGACCGCGCTTTCTATAACCGTGCAACCGCTTACCTGCTCGATCGCGAGTACTTCGATCCGCTCGCCCGCAATCAGGACATATTGCCCGGCCGCCACGCGTATAGCCACGCCATGGCGCTCAGTTCGGCGGGCAAAGCGCGGATCGTCCTCGGCAATCCCAAGTACCTCGATACGATGAAGAACGCCTGGGAGTTTCTGCGCGCCGGCCAGCAGTACGCGACCGGCGGCTGGGGACCGAACGAAACTTTCGTCGAGCCCCACAAAGGGCAACTTTACGAAAGCCTGCACACCACCGATGATCACTTTGAGACACCATGCGGCAGTTACGCAGCGACGAAGCTCGCCCGTTACCTGCTCTGCGCGACGGGCGAAGCACGCTACGGCGATGGACTGGAACGCGTTCTCCTCAACGCGCTGCTCGCGGTGAAAGAGCCCGACTCGGACGGCGACTATCCTTATTATTCGAGCTATAACTCTGCAGCCCACAAACGCTACTACCCGCAGAAGTGGCCCTGCTGCTCCGGTACCCTCGTGCAGGGCGTCTCCGACTATGTCCGAAATATCTACTTCCGCACGATCGATGGACTAGCGGTTGTCCTCTACACCCCTTCACAGGTGCGCTGGAGCGAAGGCGCTGCAACCGTCACGGTGACGCAGCAAACGGAATATCCCCTCGCCGACAGCACGACCCTGCACTTCGACAGCTCAGCGCCGGTGACATTTGCTCTGAAGCTGCGCGTGCCTGGCTGGCTCAATCAGCGCCCGACTGTGCTCGTCAATGGCCAACGTGCCGTCGCCGGGACCACCCGCGGATTCGCCGTGATCCGCCGGCGCTGGACCACCGGGGACACCGTGCGTCTCGAATTCCCGCAGAATTTCAGGACCGAATCCATCGACGATCTGCATCCGGAAACCGTGGCCCTGCTCCGCGGCCCGCTCGTCTATGTCGAGATCGACCCTGCCGCCAATGACTCCCGCCTGCCGGGCCTGGATGCGCTGCACCCCACCATGGGCGCCTCCGGCCTCTACTCCGCAGCAAAGACGGATCGAGCACGCGTATATGCTCCCCTCTATTGGGTGCGTAACGAGGCGTACTCGACCTATTTCACGAGGGGCAGACGAGCCTGTTCAGG
>DASSKX010000533.1:0-4300 GCA_035689925.1 Acidobacteriaceae bacterium | reverse complement strand
GAAGAAGGACGAAGGCGTGATCGACGCGGAGTACGTGGACGTCGACGAGAAGCGGTAACAGAGAGCTCAGAAGGCAGGGGCTCAGGGGGCGTTCCGGTTGGAACGCCCCGGCTTTGTAAGGAAGGCAGACAGAGTCGAGGGAACAACCAGAGGGACAGGGAACAGGAAGTATGAACGCAACGAACAGAGGGTCCGGCAACCGGGTATGGAAGTGCGAGCAGGTGCGCGCCGGGCGGGTAATGCATCAGGTAGTTTTCGATACGAAGGAGCAGGCGAGTCATTTCGTGGCGCAGATGCAGCGCGTGGAGCCGGATCTGTTCTGGCGGATGGAGCCGGTGGATCCGCATCGGGTGTGGAACTGAAGAGCATTGCCGCTGGGGAAGTGGTTCCCTACAATGGCACAGACAATGGACTATTCCAAGGTCATTACGATTGATCCCGGCAAGCGAAGCGGGAAGGCCTGTATTCGCGATTTGCGGATCACGGTCTACGATGTCCTGGACTATCTGGCCGCGGGGATGAGCAAGGAAGAGATTCTTGCGGATTTTCCGGATCTGACAGAGACCGATATCCGCGCCTGCCTGGCATACGCTGCGGATGCTGAGCGCCGACTCGCGATCGTGCCCCTGTGAAGCTGCTGCTGGATGAGAATCTCTCACCGCGGCTGATTGCGGCGCTGCAGGATTTGTATTCGGGTTCGCTTCATGTGCGGGATTGCGGCCTTCGCGGTGCTTCCGACGCGCAGATCTGGCGATACGCGCTGGAAAACGGGTTCGCGATCGTTTCGAAGGATTCGGATTTTGCGCAGAGGAGTCTTCTGCTGGGCGGCCCGCCAAAAGTGATCTGGCTTCGGATCGAAACTGTACGACAGCGCGTGCTGACTTTGTACTTCGCAACGCGCTTGGTCGCATCGAGGCGTTCGAGAGCAGTGATGAAACTTGTCTGGTACTTGCACAGGCGCTCGGTGATGAAACCGATAGCTGACGACTCCATGAGCTTCTAAGAGGACGATGGCACCGACTCAGCACAAAGACTATTACGCGACGCTCGGCGTGAAGAAGACGGCGACGGCGGAGGAGATTCGCAAGGCGTTTCGCAAGCTTGCGCGCAAATATCACCCGGATGTGAATCCGGGGGATAAGAAGGCGGAGGAGCGCTTCAAGGAGATCTCCGAGGCCAACGACATTCTGAGCGACGAGAAGAAGCGGAAGATCTACGACCAGTTCGGGTTCTACTCGGACCAGATCGATCCTGCGGCGGCTGAGGCAGCGGCTCGTGCCGGGGCGAGTGCCGGGGCGCAGGGCGGCGGCGTGCCCTTCGACTTTGGCGGCTTCGACTTTTCGGAGGAGGCGCCGGGCGGAGCGGCCGGAGGATGGGGAAGTTTCCGCGACATCTTTTCGGGCATGTTCAGCGGGCGGGAGCGGCAGGCGCAGGGTCCGCACGCGGGCACCGATCTCGAGTACCAGGTCAATGTCGATTTCTGGACGGCGATTCGCGGGGGCACGGCGCGGCTGGAGATCCAGCGGCAGGAGAGCTGTCCCACGTGCCATGGCCGCGGCAGCCAGGGCGGGACGCAGACGTGTCCTGAGTGCCACGGTTCCGGCCAGGTGACGCAGATGGGCGGGCGGATGAAATTCAATATCCAGTGCCCGCGCTGCGGCGGCAGCGGCAAGGTGCAGAACGCGTGCCCGACGTGCCATGGCGAAGGCGTGGTGTATCGAACGGAGCCGCTCGAGTTTCGCATCAAGCCCGGCACGCGGGATGGGCAGCGCATCCGGCTGGCCGGCAAAGGCAACGCGGGCACGAACGGCGGCACGGCGGGCGATCTGTATCTGATCATCCGGACCGGACCGCATCCGGTGTTCACGCGCCAGGCGGACGATATTTACCTGACGCTGCCGATCACGGTTTCTGAGGCCGCGCTGGGGAGCCGCATTGAAGTGCCGACGATTGACGGTCGCGCGCAGCTGCGCATTCCTCCGGGCACGCAAAGCGGGCAGAAGCTGCGCATGCGCGAGCGGGGCGTGCCGTCCGCGACACGCGAAGGGGTCCGGGGCGACCAGATCGTGACGGTTGAGGTTGCTGTGCCGCAGGTGCGGGACGAGCGCTCGCGCGAGATTCTGAAAGAGCTGGCGAAGCTGAATCCCGACGATCCGCGACAGGCCATTTGGGCGAAAGTCTAGAGCGCGGACAGAAGTGATCTCTGTCGTAACGCCGGGCTCGGCGCGTTGCGCTTGCAATTACTCCCGGTTATACTCGCGTCGGTCTTTCTGACCGACTTCTCCACAACCTCTCCATTCCACTCGCTCGATGAAGGGAGCATGTCATGCCGTTTGCACGGCCGTATGAGACGTTCGAAGTTCGCCAATTGCTGCAGAACGCCGAGGGCAACGCTTCGCCGGTAACCGGGGTGGGCGCGCATTCGCGTGGTCTGCACGCCCAGAGCACACCCGGCGGGGTGGGTGTGAACGATGCCGCCATGATCCTGCGGACGCACAAGCAGGCGGGGGAAAGCAACAATCAATTCAAGAACCGCGGCGGAGCGGTGCAGACTTCCGCCTTCAAGAATCTGCTGCAGCAGGCTGATGCCGCAGCCCAGGCGCTGAACTCGATCATCGGCTATCGCGCGCTGCAGGTCTTTGACAACCCGGCGCACGCCGGGCTGAACCTGCGGATGACGCTGGAGGTAACCGGGATCAAGGAGGCCGGCTTTATCGCTGGCTCGGGTGGACAAAAAATGGCGACCATTCACAAGACTCAGGCGGCGGTGAATCGTCCGGGAGCGGCGGGAGTGCGCCTGATCATCGATCGCGCAGCAGGGGGAGGAGCTCTGCACATCCAGACTTGCTTCCCTGTCGATTCCCTGCCCGGCGGCAGCCATTTCGAAGTGAAGGACATGGGCAACAACACCACGGTCGCGGTGGGCTGACGCGCTGCTGGTCTGATGGGCGGCAGCCTCGAAAA
This sequence comes from Acidobacteriaceae bacterium, assembly GCA_035689925.1. Classification (GTDB taxonomy): domain Bacteria; phylum Acidobacteriota; class Terriglobia; order Terriglobales; family Acidobacteriaceae; genus Palsa-343. Next base: position 1,336 of record DASSKX010000533.1, on the reverse strand, counting down.
TCAAGGTGGTGAGCATGCAAGACACAGCCGTTCTGTCGAACCGCGGGCCAGTGGGCCTGCGGCTGGAGACAGAACGGCTTGTTCTGCGCGAGCTGACGGCGGACGACGCTGCGGCGCTGCTGCCCATCCTCGGGGATGCCGAGAACATGCGCTGGTATCCGCGCGCGTTTACGCCCGCGGAGATTGAGACAGGCATTCAGCGGCAGATTGCGCGGTACCGGACCGGGACGGGCCTGCTGGGGATGGTGCTGCGCGCGACGGGGGAGCTGATCGGCGACTGCGGGCCGGTGTGGCAGGAGGTCGAAGGCGTCTCCGAACTGGAGGTCGGCTACCACGTGCACCCTGCGTTCCAGCGGCGCGGGCTGGCGACGGAGGCCGCTCGCGCGGTGCGCGATTATGCGTTCGCTTCGCTTGGGATCGACCACATCCTTTCGATGATTCGCCCGGAGAATTTGCCGTCGCGGCGAGTGGCCGAGAAGAATGGGCTGCGGGTCGATCGCGTCCTCTTCTGGCGCGACTACGATCACTGCGTTTACAGGCTGGCGAGGGTGGACGCGCGCTGAAACGGCTGCTGCGCGCTATTTTCGATCCTGCTCCGAGGACGCGATCACGGGGGCGGTGACGGCTGGCGAGGAGATGGCCTGGATTTTTTCGATCGCCCACTGAATGCTGCTGTCGCGCGGATCGGCTGCCTGGATGCGGCGGAGCGTGGGCAGAGCCGATGCATCGCCCCGAAAGGCCACGATCTCCAGCAGACGCTGCCGAACCGCTGGTGTAGCCGCGGGCACCGCAGTCTCGAGCGCGGGAAGGATGGACGGCCCTGCCTGGATCAGCATCCACTCGGCATGGTTCGCTGCAAGGGCATCCGAGGAGAGGGCGGCGATGGCCGGCCTCGGGTCGGCCGCGATGCGATCCCAAAGCTGAAACGCTGCGACCAGCCCATTGACCTGCGAGAAGTCTGCGTCGGGGCGGAAGGCTTCGAGTTCAAGGGCGCGGGTGGCAGCGGGATCATGCAGCGTGGCGAGCGCCTGGACCATCTTCATCTGGCAGCGGTAGTAGCCGACGGTGACGTCGATCTCCGCCTGCGTCAGTTTTGGCTTTCCCTTCCCTGCCCAGCGGTTGTAGTGCTGCCGGGCCACGGCGACCTCGGCGCGAAGCTGCGCAGCGATGGCGGCCGATGCGAGGTGCGGCTGGTGTGCGGCGAGGGCCACGGCTGCGGGGCCGCGCACGGTAATGTCTCCGTGCTGGAGGAGATTGAGCATCGGTGCAGAATCCACCGGACCAGGCATGCGGCTCAAGGCCATGAGCGCTTCGGCAAGCACCCCGGAATCGGAGT
>DASSKX010000532.1:0-3477 GCA_035689925.1 Acidobacteriaceae bacterium | reverse complement strand
ATCGCCGATCACTGATCGCTGGTTCCTCTCTCCTGTTCCCTGTTCCCTGTTGCCTGTTCCCTGCAGTGCGTCCCAGTCCCGATACGCCTGCGGCGTCGAAACGCCCACCTCCGGCAGAGCCAGCACGCATTCGATCGCAGGCAGGTCCCGCAGCGGCGTAACCACCTCGCCCCGGCCCGTGCCCAGCACCGTTCCGCCGACGAGAAACAGCGGCACATCCGATCCAACCTCGGCAGCGGTCCGGAACCGCTCGTCTTCCGGCAAGCGCCGCCCCAGTTCTGCCTCGATGCCCAGCAGCGCAGCGATCGCATTCGCCGATCCCGCGCCGATCCCGCCCTGCACCGGCAGCCGCTTCTCAATATGGATCCGCACCTCGGCCGACACCTGCATCGCGGCAAGCGCCCGCTCTGCCATCTTCCAGGCCGTGTTGCGGTTGTCCGTGGGAACCCGCGCGTCCGTGCACGTGAGGCGCAGAGCCGTCTCTGGCGCCGGCCACGCCTCAACCGTCACCAGGTCGTACGCCGCGAGCGTTTGGTAGCACGTAGCCAGCGGATGAAACCCATCCGGCCGCGGTGGTCCAATCGCCAGCCCCAGGTTGATCTTGCAGAAAGAGCGGAGAGTGGTCGCCATTGATCGATTCCAGGAGGCAGGAGATACAAGGACAGGGAGAGTCGGTCCTACACCTACCCCCTATCCCCTGCACCCTCGCCTTACAGAATGTACCGCGACAAATCCTGGTTCTTCACAATTGTCGAGACCATCTGCCGCACGTACTCCGGATCGATGACGACCACCTTCTCCGACCCGCCCGGCGTCTCGCGCTCGATCACCGGCAGCGGAGCCGTCGTGCCTTCGCCCACCGCGGCCAGTTCAACCACCGTGCCGCCGTTCTTCTGCTCGCCCTTGGGCTGCGCCCGCGTCAGATCCGGCGCGAGGAAGCTGATCTCGTCGAGCACCCGCTCCATAATGGTGTGCAGCCGCCGCGCTCCAATGTTCTCCGTCCCCTCGTTCACGCGGAACGCGAACTGCGCCATCTCCTGAATCGACTCAGGCGTGAACTCCAGCTTCAGTCCTTCGGTCTCCAGCAGCGCCGTGTATTGCCGTACCAGCGACGACTTCGGCTCCGTCAGAATGCGCACGAAGTCCTCCACCGTGAGCGACTGCAACTCCACGCGGATCGGGAACCGCCCCTGCAGTTCCGGAATCAGATCGCTCGGCTTCGAGACATGGAACGCGCCCGCCGCGATAAACAGGATGTAGTCGGTCCGCACCATGCCATAGCGCGTGTTCACCGTCGTGCCCTCGACGATCGGCAGAATATCCCGCTGCACGCCCTCGCGCGATACGTCCGGCCCATGCCCGCCCTCGCGTCCTGCAATCTTGTCGATCTCATCGAGGAACACAATCCCCGAGCTCTCCACGCGCTCCACAGCCAGGCGCGTCACCTGATCCATATCGATCAGGCGCCCCTCCTCTTCCTGCACGAGGTATTCAAAAGCGTCCGACAGCTTCATCTTCCGCTTCCGCGTGCGCTGCCCGAAGATGTTCGGCAGCATATCGCGCAGGTTGACGTCCATCTCCTCGACGCCCTGGTTGGAGATGATCTCGAACGACGGCGTGCTCTTCTCGCGCACATCGATCTCCACCATCTTGTCGTCGAGCTTGCCCTCGCGGAATTGCTGCCGCAGTTTCTCGCGCGTGCGGCTGTGCGAATCGTTCGCCGTCGAACCTCCCGGAGGCGGCAGCGTGATGGTGTTCCCATCCACCTGCGGCGTGCTGCTCTGTCCGGCGGCGGGCTGGGTCGGCGGAGGCAGCAACACATCGAGCAGCCGCTCCTCGGCATTCATCTCCGCGCGGTCGGCGACCTCCTCGAGCTTCTCCTCGCGCACCATGTCGATGGCGATCTCCACCAGGTCGCGCACAATCGAGTCCACATCGCGCCCCACGTAGCCGACTTCGGTAAACTTCGACGCCTCAATTTTCAGGAAGGGCGAGTTGGTCAGCTTCGCCAGCCGCCGCGCGATCTCCGTCTTGCCCACGCCCGTCGGGCCGATCATGATGATGTTCTTCGGCATGATCTCGTCGGCCAGCTCCGGCGTCAGCTTCTGCCGCCGCATGCGATTGCGCAGCGCAATGGCGACCGCGCGCTTCGCCGCCTTCTGTCCGACGACGTACTTGTCCAGCTCGGCGACGATTTCCCGCGGAGTCAGTTCATCGAGCGACAGCTCCTGATCCTCAGCCGTTCCCGGTAAATAAATAGCCATAACAACACCTGTTTTTCGTTGGCACGCTGCCGTGCCATGCATGAAGCCGAAATGTACTGTGGGCGGGGCTTCTACACCCTACACCCTATGCTTTCAGCTCTTCCACCGTGATCTGATCGTTCGTATAAATGCAAATCTGCCCGGCGATACGCAGCGACTTCTCCGCAATCTCCCGCGCCGACAGTTGCGTGTTTTCGATCAGCGCCCGTGCCGCCGCCTGCGCATACGATCCGCCGCTGCCGATCGCCGCAATCCCCTCGTCCGGTTCGATCACGTCGCCCGCGCCGCTGATCAGAAACGTCTGGCTCGGATCGGCAACGACCAGCAGCGCCTCGAGGCTGCGCAGCATCTTGTCCGTGCGCCAGTCCTTGGCCAGTTCCACCGCCGACCGGCCGAGGTTGCCGGCATACTGCTCCAGCTTGCTCTCGAAGCGGCTGAAGAGCGAGAAGGCGTCCGCCGTCGATCCCGCAAACCCGGCGAGAATCTTGTCCTGATAGAGCCGCCGAATCTTCTTCGCCGTGTGCTTGAAGACGGCCTCGCCCATCGTGACCTGCCCGTCGGCGGCCATCACCACGCTGCCGTTGCGCCGCACGCAGATCACCGTCGTCGACCGAATCCGCGGACCCCGTGCGGCCCGGGAACTTTGCGCGCTGAAGGAAAAACGACCGCCGGAGGCGGCCGTCGCGAAAACACTTCGTTTCGACATGTCTAAGCCGAGTATATCGCAGCGCGCCGCGCCGTTACCGCGGCGGGAATTTGGCTGCGAATCGCGCCGGGATTCACACCCTTCTGAGCTATCCTGCATCTACCGACGCACGTCATTCCCCTGGACAGAAGTACCCCCGGAGCCCCGGATGGTCAGCCTCAGCCTGCGCGATCCCCACGTCCTTGGAACGCTCGCGGTATCGATCGCCTGCATCGGCGGCGCGACCGCCTGGCTCATGATGCGTCGCAAGCCCACTCCCGAGGAGATCGAGCGCGAGCGCCGCGCGCAGCTCGTCCGCTCCGGCCGCATCATCGACGGCACCATCCTCGACGTCTCCGACTTCGATCCCGAAGGCCCGCCGCAGGAGGAGCAGATCCGCTTCATCTCCTACAAATACGAGATTGGCGGCGTGGAGTACGAGTGCTCCCAGGACGTGACCACTCTGCGCGATCACATCAAGGCCGATGACCTGCGCCTCGGCTTCCCCTGCTCCGTGCGCTACGATGT
>DASSKX010000531.1:0-2839 GCA_035689925.1 Acidobacteriaceae bacterium | reverse complement strand
GAGCCGTTGGACATCCGGACACGCTGGGCCTGGATCGTCTCCACATTCTTTGGCGCAGGACGGCTCAATCCGGGTCCGGGCACCTGGGGTTCTTTAGCCGCAACGGTCATCTGGTACTTTGCGCTGCGGGAAGCGCATCTGAATAGCTGGACCGTAGCAGCGATCAGCTTCGCGGGAGTCGTTGTCGTGACGATGATCGGAATTCCCGCGGCAAGCATCGTAGAGCGGGAGTGCGGTCGCGAAGACCCGGGGTTCGTAGTGATCGACGAGGTCGCCGGGCAGTGGCTGGTGCTGGCAGCGGCTCCGCTGAATATTGCTCACGCGCTTGTAGGGTTTTTGCTATTTCGGGTCTTCGATATCGTGAAACCGCCGCCGGCACGCCAACTGGAGCGACTTCACGGTGGCACGGGGATTATGCTGGATGACCTGGCGGCAGGAATTTATGGATTACTGGTGATGTTGCTCATCCGGCACTGGTGGTAGCAGGCGACAAGGGGACGAACGGGTCAAAGGTCATGGTACGCATTCTCAAATCCGAACCGAGCACCTCTCCGAGGATCGACACCGTCTCGCCGTCGGCTGCGCTGCCGGGCGGGGAGGTGGAACTTCGCGGCGCGAATCTGGGTTCCGTGCCCATCGGCCAGAATGGGTCGGAGTGGCGGCGTCCCGTTGCCATGCTGGGCGAACTGGCGGCTCCCGTGCTGCTGACCCGCGCGTCGCGCATGGCCATTCGGGTTCCGGAAGAGGCGGAGACTGGCCGGCTGCGCATCCTGCAGAACGGCGCGCAGAGCAATGCCGTCGAAGTGCGCGTCGCGACGCTGGTCGCAACAGGTGCGCACATCGTTGCGAACCCGGTGATGGACAACTCCGGGAATATCTATCTCACCTTCTCCGGTGAGCGCGGTCAGGAAACGCCGGTGTCTGTGTTCCGCATCGAGCGCGACGGAGAGATGCGCCCCTTCGTGCGCGGCATCGTGAATGCCACCGGGCTTGCAGTCGACTACGAAGAGAATCTCTACGTGTCGTCGCGTCATGAAGGGAAAGTCTACAAAGTGGCGCGGAATGGCGCATCGACCGTCTATGCGGAGGGCATGGGCGTCGCCACCGGCATGGCATTCGATGTGGATCAGAACCTGTATGTCGGGGACCGCAGCGGAACGATTTTCAAGATAGCGCCCGACCGGCAAATCTTCGTGTTCGCGACACTCGAGCCGAGCATCGCCGCGTATCACCTGGCCTTCGGTCCGGATGGGACGCTCTTCGTGACCGGCCCGACTACGTCCAGCTACGACGCCGTGTATGCCGTCAATCGCGATGGCGATACGGAGGTGCTGTGTCGCGGACTCGGCCGTCCGCAGGGGATCGCCGTCGACATCGCCGGGAATGTGTACGTCGCGGCAAGCTGGCGCGGTCGCCGCGGCGTCGTTATGGTCCCGCGCCAGGGCGATCCTTCGCTCGTGATTTCCGGAAACGGCGTCGTCGGCTTTACCTTCGTGCCCGGTGGCGGCGCGCTCATCGCGACCAACACTTCGCTCTATCACGTTGCTCTGGGTGTCGAAGGATGGCGGCTGGTCTGATGGGTCAAGGATCAGGCCGAGGAGATCGATGAACGCCGAGATTATCGCGGTCGGGTCGGAAATGCTCACGCCCTTCCGCAAGGACACCAACTCCCTCTACATCACCGAAAAGCTGAATGAGCTTGGCGTTGACGTCTCTTTTAAGACGATTACCGGAGACAAGCTCAGGCATCTGGTCGGCGCGGTGCGCAACGCGTTGCTGCGCGTGGACATCCTGGTCGTCTCCGGCGGCCTCGGTCCTACGGAGGACGACCTGACCCGCGAAGCCGTAGCCGAAGCGCTCGGCGTCAGGCTGCGTCGCGATCCAGACCTCATCGCGCATCTGTACACGCGCGCCGCCGCCCGCCGCATTACCATCACGCGTAATAACGAGAAGCAGGCGGATGTGATCGAAGGCGCCGTCGTTCTGCCGAATCCGTTGGGCAGTGCGCCCGGACAGTGGATCGATACGGTCGTCGGGAAGCATCGCAAGCTGGCCATGCTGCTGCCGGGGCCTCCGCATGAACTGAAGGGCATGTTCGAGGGCGAGTGCCTGCCGCGCCTGCGGGAGATTCTGCCCGAGCGTCACATCGCCACGCGCGTGCTGAAGGCCGCGATGATCGGGGAATCCATGGCCGACTCGCGTATCGCGCCCATTTACACGCAGTACAAGGACGTCGACACGACGATCCTCGCGCACCTGGGCGACATTGAGCTGCGGCTCTCCTGTGCCAAGCCGATTCCTGATCTCGCCCAACAGCGCGTCGACGAGTTGGCCGGCAAGATTGAAGAAGAACTCGAGGAGTACATTTACTCGTCCCAAGGGGAGACGCTGGAGCAGATCGTCCTCTACTACCTCGAAATGCGAGGGGCGACGCTCGCGACGGCGGAGAGCTGCACCGGCGGCATGCTCGCGGAGCGGCTGACCAGCGTCAGCGGCAGTTCGCGCTCCTATCTGGGAGGCGCGGTGGTGTACAGCAATCAGGTCAAGGCGGAACTGGCTGGTGTCGATCCGCAGCTGATTGCGAAGCATGGCGCGGTCAGCAGGGAAGTGGCCATCGCGCTGGCGGAGGGTATTCGCGCACGCTGCGACGCCACGTTCGGTCTCGCAATCACCGGCATTGCCGGCCCCAGCGGCGGCAGCGATGAAAAGCCCGTCGGCCTGGTTTGGCTGGCGATCAGCGACGATGACGGGACCGAAGCGATCGAAAAGCGCTTTCCGGGCGAACGGAATGGGATCCGCTTCTATGCCAGCCAGCAGGGGCTGGATATGGTTCGACGTC
>DASSKX010000530.1:0-5765 GCA_035689925.1 Acidobacteriaceae bacterium | reverse complement strand
ATCGCCGTGCTGATCCTGCGCTATCGCGAACCGGAGCGGCCGCGGGCCTTTCGCGCCCCGCTGGGACCGGTGTTTCCGGTGCTCAGCGTCATCTTTTGCATCGTGCTCATGATGGGGCTCGAAGTGCTCACCTGGAGCGCTTTCTTTATCTGGCTCTTCATCGGGCTGGGGATCTACTTCTTCTACTCGCGCCATCGGAGCGAATTCGCGCCGAGCCGCCAGGCCTGAACCGGCTGCCTGCTCACCCCAATCTGGCTAGACTGAAGACATGGGGGATTTGGGGCGCTGGCTGATTGGACTCGGCCTGCTGATCGCGGCGGTCGGCGTTGCCGTTTTGCTGATCGGAAAAACGGGCCTGCCCATCGGCCGCCTGCCCGGCGATTTCACCTGGCGCGGCAAGAACACGACGGTCTACTTCCCGCTCGTCACCTGCATCCTCGTCAGCGTTGTCCTGTCGCTGATTTTCTGGATTCTGTCCCGCTTCGGGCGCTAGCTCAACGCAGCGAATAATAGCGCGCCGCCAATTCCTCGAATGCGCGCACCTGGGTGCCCGCCCACGCCTCGTCACGCCCCAGTTCGCGCGCCATCAGCGCGGCCACGGCCGGCGCGGCTCGCATCGCCGCCTGCGCATCGAGCAGCACCGCCCGCGTTCTGCGCGCCAGCACGTCTTCCAGCGTCAGAGCCATCTCCGCGCGCACGGCATACACCACCTGCGCCAGGCTATACGGCAGCGCGGGATCGAGGGCGCTTCCCAGCGCTGGATCGCCGGCGATCAGAGCAGCAATGTCCGCTGCGTCAGCGCCATACTCGCCCGCGTTCGCGCCCGCACCAGCACCATGCAGTGGAGTCCGGCTGGTGATGCACTCAGCCGTCTTCAGCATCCTGTGGTGGATTGCGAAGTTCACCGTGTCCTGCGCCATGCGCCGGTACGTCGTCCACTTGCCGCCGGCAATGGTGATCAGTCCGGTCGGCGACATCTGGATGGAATGCTCGCGGGACAGCTTCGAAGTCTTCACGCTGTCCCCACGCACCAGGGGCCGCAGCCCGGAGAAGACCGCGAGCACATCCTCGCGTCCAACTGGCTTCTCCAGATAGGGCGCGATGTGCTGCAGCAGGTAATCGATTTCATCCTCGGTGTAGCCTGGCTCGTTGACGCTCACGGAAGCCGGCACATCGGTGGTGCCAATGACGACGCGTCCTTCCCATGGGATGGCAAAGATCACTCGCCCATCACTGGTCTTCGGAACGATGAGCGCAGTCCTGCCGCCCAGCACCTCCGGGCTGACCACGACATGCGAGCCGCGGCTCAGCGAAAGCATCGGCTTGCTGGCGGGGGCATCCAGCATTCGCACCTCGTCACCGAAGATGCCGGCGGCGTTGATCACCACGTTGGCGCGGACGGTCATCTCCGCGCCGGACTCGCCATCGCGGAGCACGGCACCCGCAATCTTGCCGCTGTCGTGCAGCAGGCGCTCGCAGCGGACGTAGTTCAGGACCGCCGCGCCGTGATCGATGGCCGTGCGCGCCAGCGCCAGCGCGAACCGCGCATCATTGAACTGAGCATCATGGAAGAGAACGCCTCCGGCCAGATGCGACCGCGCAATCCCCGGCACGCGCTCCGTAACCGCGGAGGCGCCAAGCACGCGTGTCGGCCCCATGCTGGCCTGACCGGAGAGCAGGTTATAGAGCAGCAGGCCCGCGCCGTAGAACGGCAGGTCCAGGCCGCGAAACGCAGGGAGGACAAACGGCAGCGGACGAACCAGGTGCGGCGCGATGCGCATCATGGTCGCGCGTTCGCGCAGCGCTTCATAGACGAGGTGAAACTGCCCGCTCGCCAGATAACGCACGCCGCCATGCACCAGCTTGGTCGCGCGGCTCGAGGTCGCCTGGGCGAAATCGCAGGCCTCGACCAGCGCCGTCCTGTAGCCACGCGTTACCGCATCGACGGCAATGCCCAGGCCCGTCGCGCCACCTCCGATGATCAGCACATCGAAGCGGTCGTCGAGCGAACGAAGCAGCGAACTGCGGTCGGGCGCCATCCTTTGCAGGTTAACTGGTCCGAGCCACGCGGTCGCCGAACTCCGCGAGGCGGGCACGGTTTCGCGCAGGCAGGAAGGGATGGATCAGCACCTGATACGCGCCTCCGCCGAGAGCGCCGCCGATCAGCGGACCCACAATGGGCACCCACCAGTAGTTCTGCGGCGAAGGAAAGGCCGCGCTGCCCCATCCACCAACGAAGCAGAAGAACCGCGGCCCCAGGTCGCGGGCCGGGTTGATGGCCCAGGCTTCCAGATACCCCATCGAGGCGCCGATCAGCGCGACGAGAAAGCCGATGATGAGCGCACCGAAGTTCGCTCCGGGAGCCATCTCGTTGTACTGTTCCGTAATCGCGAAGATGCCAAAGATCAGAAACGCGGTCAGGATGATCTGGTCGCCGAAGGCGTGCATCGGCGTGATGCCCAGCGCCGGATGCGTGAAGAAAACCCCCGCGCCGCCCCCTGCCGCCCGGGTCACATGATTGAGAGCATTCCATTGATCGAGCACCGGCTGATACAGCCGATACACGATGCACGCTCCCAGAAATGCGCCGACCGTCTGCGCCAGGCAATAGGGCAGAACCTTCTTCCACGAAAATTTCCGATACATGGCCAGCGCGAGCGTCACCGCCGGGTTCGCATGGCATCCGCTGACGGCGCCGGTGGTATAGATGGCGATCGTCACCGCCAGTCCCCATGCGATGCAGACGCCCCAATAGGCGTGCTGGTAGGGGCTGGGCTCGTACAGGCCGTACATGGCGGCGACAGAATCCCCAAAGGCGATGATGATCAGCATGGCCACCGCTTCGGAGATCAATTCCCCGGCAAACACTCGGTTCATTGGCACCTCAGTGCCCCGGATTCGATGCCACGCCGGAGCCAAGCCATTATTACCCAAACGTGGGGCTGCCTCCCTCCAAAGGGAGGGGTATGCTGAGGGCATGGACCCGAATAACCCGGTCGTGCGCTTGTGTGCGGAGGGCATGGAACTGGAGCGCGCGGGTCGCAAGGATGAGGCCGCGCGCATCTTCGCGCAGGCATGGGAGCAGAGCAGCGACGACTTCGAGCGCTGCGTCTCGGCCCACTACGTCGCCCGGGGACAAACCCGTCCCGAAGAGAACCTGCGCTGGAACCTCGTATCGCTCGAACACGCGGACCTCATCCTCGACGGCCGCGTCGATGGGTTTTACCCCTCGCTGTACCTGAACATCGGGTGGGCGCATGAGGACCTCGGACACCGCGACGAAGCCCGCACCTACTACGAACTGGCGGCGAGCCGTCTCGAGAGCCTGCCGGCCGGATCGTACCGGGAGACGGTGCGCGATGGCATTGAGCGCGGACTGAAGCGGGTCAACAGCCGGAGCGAAGAGCCGGCCCGGGGCGGAGAATAGCGCCGCAGCGCCGTCCCTACTGCAGCTCGGCGCCGTGCTCGACGAGCAGCTTCTTCAGAATCGACCGATGACAGCGGTCTTCCCGTTCGCAATAACAGCCCACTGAGAAATGCGTCTGGTGCGACATGGCCGCGAGCAGATCGAGCAGGCGTGACGGCTCCGGCTGCTTCATCTCCTGCCGGTACCTGCGCTCGAAGACCTTCCAGCCCTTCTCATCCATGCCAGCATGCATGGCGAAACTGACGAGGTCCGCGCTGGGTGAAAGGTCCGGCAGCCAAACGTCGTAGAAGTCGCGCTTCGCAAACTCGCTTTTCGGAACGCCCCGTGGCGGCCGCCGCACCGTGCCGATGCGCAAACCTTCGCCGGACCTACGCGGCGTGCCAAGACGAACCACAGTCACAGCCATAGATCGACCAGAGTACAGCGTTACGATCACACCTCGACATCAGACCTCGAAAATCTTGAACGGGTGCTGCTCGCCCTTTTCGCGCAGAATCGCCAGGGCGACATTGCATACGCGGACGCCCCGCTGCGACTCCCCGGAAAACGAGCCGTGATGCGCATGGCCGTGCAGCGCGATCACGGGCCGATGGCGGTCGAGCGCGCGCTCCAGGCGGCTGCTGCCGAGGAACGGAAAGATCGGCTCCGGCTCGCCCACGACCGTTCCTTTGATCGGAGCGTAATGGGTAATCGCGACCTTCACCTGGCTGTGCAGCTGGGCCAGTCCGTAATCCAGCTTGATCGCCTCGCGCTCGGCAATCTCGACGAAGTTCTTGATGCCGCCTTCGCCAAACGGCATCAGCTCGTAGGGCGAGAAGCCGCCGCAGAAGCCTTTCGTTCCGGCAAAGCCGACGCCGTCCACTTCGAAGCAGTGGCCGTCGAGCACGGTCACGCCGGCAACGCGCAGCATGCCAGCCAGTTCATCCTGGTGGCCGCTCTCGTGGTCATGGTTTCCGAGCACGGCGATGGTCGGAATTTTGATGTGCTCGAGCACGGCCAGGCAGCCGCGCATCTCTTCCGGCGTGCCGTGGTTGGTCAGGTCGCCCGCGATGACGAGGACGTCCGCAAGCTCATTCACAGGCGTAAAGCAGCGCACGTTCCGCTCGTGCTCTTCCGCCTTCAGGTGGATATCGGCGACAGCGGCCAGCCTCATTCTTTGCTCCCGGCGTTGGGGGATCCGGATTGTTCTCCTTTTGCGGCGGCGTCGTCCCTGATCAGGCACGGATGACGCTCGCAGTACTCGCGATACAGGTTGCGCTCGCCCCATTCATCGACATCGATGGCAAACATGAGGGGATCGACCAGCGATCCGCGGGAGGGAGCGTCTTTGGGCGGATGGGTGACGTGCTCGCGGAAGCGGCTGTTCAGGTCGAGCCAGATCCGCTCCGGCACCAGCGAGATGTGAGCCGGGTAGGTATAGGCATAGAAGACCAGAGCCCAGTACAGCAGCTCCCAGTGGCAGGAGAGGAGGCTGTAGAGGCGCTCCCAGTCCAGGCGGTCCGCGCAGGAGCGGAGCAGGTGCGAAACGTCGGCGCCGTCGAAGCGTTCGCGGCGCGTGACAAAGAGCTTGGAGGCAATCATCTCTTCGGCGGCCAGCACCCGGCAGGGCAGGCCGAGGACCTGGTCGGTGGGGGCGCGGTCGATCCAGCTGGCCTCGACGACGAGGCTGGCGTTGCCGACGCCAGTAATCAGATCGACGAAGTAGTTGCCGCGAATGGCTTTAGCCAGCCAGACCGGGTCCTGAATCAGCGTCTCAAAGCCTTCCTGACGCAGCAATTGCAGAGCGCGGGGCACATGCCGCGGTTCCAGCAGCAGGTCCAGGTCCTTGGTCGTTCGCCAGATCCCGGTGTGCTTATGCAGGGCAAAGGCGCCGCCGACGGCAGAGGCAATTCCGCCCTCCTGCAGGGCCCGCAGCACATCCCGGTAGCATTCTTCCGCCTCGAAGGCCCACTCCGGCTCAGCGGATGAGGTGACCGGGAGTGGGGTATCCTCCTGCGACATAATGGCTTCGACGCTACCTTCCCGGTTTTCTGGTGCCTGTAACCTCCCGGCGGGATGAAGAAAAGGTAATCCGTCCGCCGGCGGGGATGACGCATCTGGTGGTACGAGCGTCCAATCACAGCGGGCGCCCAGGCCTACGCTTTGCCCCTTCGGATCATGCTCTCCGGGGGATTTCCGAGGAGAGACCCAGATTGGTTCGTTCGCAACGGAAGCTGTATAGGCGCATCATCTCCCTTTCCATTCTGCTGATTCCATTCGGCCTGGCCGCGCAGGCGCAAGAGCAATCTGCGAACGTCCTGCCGGATGCGCCGGGGTTCGTTTCGGAGCCCCTGCCGAC
>DASSKX010000529.1:0-3519 GCA_035689925.1 Acidobacteriaceae bacterium | reverse complement strand
TGTTGTGGACGGCATAGGTGACGTCGCGGGCCTGCTCGATCCACTCCATCAGGAAGCCGTCATGGACGGTGATGTGGTGGAGGTGGCTGGTGAAGTTCTGGCCCTCGCTGCTGATGTGGACGGCCTGATCGACCGCGTAGGAGAGGAGGCGCTTCTCGCCGGCGTGGATCGGATCGGTGATGCCTTCGCCGGCGAACTCACCGTTTTCGAAGATGGAGAAGCTGCCTCGGTCCAGGGTGAGCTTGCCGGAGTTGGTGAGCCAGATGGCGCGCAGAGGCACAGGGTGGTTCGCGTTCCAGAGGGTGACGCGCTCGGCGTCGGCCTTGGTCTGGAGAACGGGGACGAGGGCGGACTCGTTTTTGTGGATGGTGACGGGCTGCGCGACGGTGTATTCAAAGTAGTCGTCGAAGGCGCGGGAGGAGGCGCTGGCGGATTCATCCTGGAGGAGAGCGCCGGGGTTCATGCCCATGGCGATGTAGCCGCGTCCGGCACCAGAGCCGATTCCGCCAGCCACGCCAGGACTCCGAGGCAGCGCTTTCATTCGCATTGGGGCATTCGCGGGCGGCGGCGGTGCTGCCTGCAACTGAGCGCTCATCGTCACTTCTTCCTTCTCCAGCGCGCCTTCGTGCGTGGTGGGCGCGATGTTTTCTGCTTCGGGGACGGGAATGGACGGGCGCGTGGTGTAGATGGGTTGCGAGAGCGGCTGGGTGAAGCTTTGCGGCGCGCCGGCGACGAGCGAGAGCTGGACGTTGTCCCAGTCGGAGCCGACCGTGTTGTCGACGACCGCCCATCCCTGGAGGATGGCGGATTCGGGGCCGTTCGCCGGAGCGCTGGTTTGCGCGGGCGGGAAGACGATGCGGTAAGTCGTCTTCCAGACGGGGACTTCGCTGATGTAGCTGACGCGGATGTCGCGCGTGCCGGTGCCCTGCGCCTGTAAGGTCAGGTGGCGCATCTGGCGCGTTTGTGTGGAGGCGAGAAGGGCGAGGTAGTCGTCGAGGTCGCGGCGAAGTCCGCCGTCGATGACGCGCACGCTGATGGCGGGCGTAACGTCGAAGGTGCGCACGGCGCCGGTATCGGTGACGATGGTAAGGACGCGGTGATCGGTCTCGCCGCCGGTGGCCGTCTTTTCGGTGCGGCTTTCGTAGCTGACGATGCGGCCGGTGGTGACGCCTGCGCCTGCTCCGGAGACTTCGACGCGCGCGCCGCGGAGTGCTCCGTAGAGGTCGCTGGTGTCGGGGTTGTCGTCCAGGCCGAGAGGAATATTTTTCAGTTGCTGATCGACGGGCGTGTTGGAGTTGTAGCTGACGCCGGTGATGCGTCCGCCGCCGAGATCGAGCGCGGTGAGGGACTGGAGCGCGTCGTCCAGCTGCGACGATGTGAAGTCGATGGTGACGGGCTGATTGCCGGTGACGCGGCCGGAGTGCTCGAAGTAGCCGACTCCGTTTTTGTAGAGGACGACGCGGCGGACGGGGAGCTCCACGCCATCATGCGCGCGTGCGGGTGGCGTTGCAGCTTGCGTTGCGGATTTGGCGGGTGCGGCAGGATGCGATGCGGTTTGACCGAGAAGAACGACGGCAGAAAACAGACAGGGCCCAACAACCAGACGGCGCAGGTGCATGCGTGCCTCCGAGGCCGATGATACGGGTGTGCTGAGGGATATAGACGCCGGAAGTGGGGAAAGGTTCCGGCGAAGTTAGCAGGGAAGGCGGTCAGCGATAGTCCGGTCAGCAGTGAAACGGTCAGCAGTTACCGCATGCTCACAAATAGTGGTTCATCATCTGCGCCCAGGTGGGCCAGTCGTGGCTGTTCCAGCTTTCCCAGATATAGAGGTTGTGCGGAACACCCTTTTCGCCCATGATGCGCGCGAGATTTTGATTCTGGCCGAGGCACTGATCGTCCCATCCGGTGCCGAGGATGTAGTGGTTGCGCCGGTAGCGGTCGAAGTACCAGCCATCGGTGAGGCTCGGCAGGTAATGCGTGGGCAGGTTGAAGTAGACCTCCGGATCGTAGTAGCCGCCGAGGAAGCTGGAGAGGTCGAAGGCTCCGCTCATCGACAAAAAACCGGTGATGCGGTCGGGATGACGGAGCGCGATGTTGACGGCATGGTAGCCGCCGAAGCTGCATCCTAAGGACGTGAGCCGCGGGTTGGAGTTCTTGAGGCGGATGAGCGGGAGCACCTCTTCCATGACGTAGTTCTCGTACTGCACGTGGCGCGCGATGCGCCAGCGCGGGGGAACGGCGCGGTTGTACCAGCTTTCGGAGTCGACGGAATCGAGACAGAAGAGCTGGATCTGTCCCTGGTCGATTTTGTGCGCGACGGCGGAGACCAGGCCGCGGTCTTCGAATTCGTAAAAGCGCCCCTGCGACGTGGGAAACACGAGGACGGGCAGGCCGCCGTGACCGAAGACGAGCAGTTCCATGTCGCGATCGAGGCGCCAGGACCACCATTTGTGGTATTCGCGGTTCATTCAGGTCCAAAAGAGAAGTTACGGTATCGTAAAGCATCGGAATCCCGGATGCGCATGGATCGACGCAACGCGAGGGCCGACGCCAAGGGGAACAGATTGGGCACGCAGATCCAGGCACAGGCACAGAACGTTCCACCGCCGGTGAGCGAGAGACACGTGCGGGTGGAGAAGCATGCGTTCCGGAGCCGCGCGCTGCGGGCCGAGCGTGCGGTGACCGTGTACGTGCCTCCCGGGTATGCGGAAGGCGAAGGCCGCGACTATCCGCTGCTGATTTTGCACGATGGGCAGAACCTGTTCGATCCGGAGACGTCGTTCGTTCGCGGTCGCACATGGCGCGTGGCGGAGACAGCGGACGCGGCGATTCAAGCCGGCTCCATCGAGCCGCTGATCATCGCAGGCGTAGCCAATGGCGGAGACCGTCGTCTGGCGGAGTACACGCCGAGCCGCGACTGGAAGATGGGCGGCGGAGATGCGGGGCGGCACGGCGACATGTTGCTTGGGGAGTTGCTGCCCTATTTGCGGTCGAAGTACCCGCTCCGCGACGGAGCGGAGAACACCGGCATCGGCGGCTCGTCGCTGGGTGGGCTGGTTTCGCTGTGGCTGGGGCTGCGGCATCCGGAGAGGTTTGGAAAACTGGCGGTGCTGTCGCCTTCGGTCTGGTGGAATCACAAGTACATCGTGAGCTACGTGAACGAGCGCGCACCGGAGATCGAAAAGCGGCCGCGGATCTGGCTGGATGTGGGCGATGCGGAGGGGCGGCGGACGCTGGGCGATGCGGAACTGCTCCATGCCCGGCTGCTGGCGAATGGCTGGCGTGAGGGATCGGATCTGCATTTTGAGCGCGTGCCGGGCGGGACGCATCAGGAGGCTGCCTGGGCGGAGCGCGTCGGTCCCATGCTGCGGTTTCTGTTTCCGGCGCTGGCGCGATGATCGGGAATGCGGCGGAGATTCAGCAGTTCCGGGTCAGGATTAACTGAGTGTCATCTGCAACTTAGAGCAATAAATTCTCCACGGCTAATCCGGCTATACTAGATGCTCAGAGGAACCCTTG
>DASSKX010000528.1:0-3824 GCA_035689925.1 Acidobacteriaceae bacterium | reverse complement strand
CTGTGCGGAGCCGCTCCCTACTCTTCGCGAAGCGCATCCATCGGATCCAGTCTCGACGCGCGCCGCGCCGGCAGGACAGTCGCTGCGAGCCCCACTCCAGCCAGTCCAACAGCGAGTGCCGCAATCAGGCCTGCGTTCTGTTCCGGATGCACCGCGACGACGGAATTAATGAGGCGCTCGGCCGCAAATGTCACGGCAAGACCGATCGCCACGCCCATTCCCATCATCCATCCCACGCGTCGGAAAATCCCTTCAAGGATTGCTCCCCGCGACGCGCCCAGCGCCAGCCGGATGCCAATCTCCCGTGTCGAAAGCTCCACCTCGTGGCTGATGAGCCCGTACAGTCCCACGATCGCCAGCAGCACGGCCAGCGCGGCAAACGCCCCGAACAGCCAGTTCTCCAGACGCTGGAACGTCAGCACATCCGCAATCACCTCGTTCATGGTCTCCGGCTGACGCAGCGCTACCGTTCCATCCACCTGCGCCACGCTGCGCCGCAGCGCCGCCACAAGGCTGTTCGGATCGACCGACGTCCGCATCACCAGGTGCATGCTTCCGATCGCGTTCATGGTTTGCGCTCCGGGAATCTGCCCAATCATGTAATCGAGCTCGGGCAAGGGCGGCTGGTAGATGGTCTGTCGCAGGTTCTTCACCACGCCCACAATCAGCACTCGCGGATTTCCCTGGTCCGGCATCGTCTCCGTGTTGTCGTTATCGCCGAGTTCCGTCCCCACCGGATCGCGCCCCGCCGGAATGAATTTCTTCACGAACGCTTCGTTGACGACGCACACCAGCCGCGTGGTGGGCTTGTCAATCCGCGGATCAGCCAGCCGCCCCTCCACCAGCGCATCCTGAAACACCTTGTAGTATCCCGGCGAGACAAACCGTAGCTCTGCAGGATCCGTGCGCGGGCTCTTCAACGGCTCCGTCCCGTAGATGTGAATGTGCTCCCAATTCCATCCCGCGCCCGATGCGGGCAGCATCTGAATCAGCCCCGCCGCCTGCACACCCGGCAACGCTCCCACGCGCTCCAGCAGCGGCTGATAGAAATCCGCCAGCACGTCGCGCCCCTGATACTTCCCGTGCGGCAAGTCGATTTGCGCCGTCAGCAGATGATCGGGCTCGAAGCCGAGCTGTGTATCCCGCAGCCGCTCGAGCATCCGTAGCATCAATCCCGATACCACCAGCAGTGCCAGGGCCAGCGCCACCTGCGTCACGACGAATCCGGTCCGCAGCCGATGCTGTCCGCGACTGACGCCCGCGCTCCCGCCCGACTTCAGTGCCATCGTCGGAGCCGTTCCCGACAAGCGCAGAGCAGGGATCAGCGCTGCTGCCACAGTCACCGCCACGGATGTCGCCACCGCCATCGCCAGCACCGGAAGGTTGACGCTCACCTCCGCTCCCCGCGACAACGACGCGATCAGCAGCAGCCGCATCAGCCGCAGCAGCCCAAACGCCAGCGCAGCGCCGCCCGCGGCTCCCGCCAGCGCAAAGACCAGCGCCTCCGTTACCAGTTGCCGCACGATGCGTCCCCGCCGAGCGCCCATCGCCGACCGCAGCGCAATCTCCCGCTCCCGTTTCACGCCGCGTGCCAGCAGCAGTCCGGCCACGTTGACGCAGCCAATCACCAGCACGGCCAGCACCGCGCCCAGCAGCAGCTTCAGTGCATGACTCGTGTCGCCCACCACCCACGTTGTCAGATCGACCGCGTGAACGGTCCGCCCGGCATTGAATGCGTCGTGCTTCCCCAGCTGCGTAAACACCGCATCCAGGTCCTCTTCCGCCTGCCGCGGCGTCACACCGGGCTTCAGCCGCGCCACCGTTCGCAGCCAGTGATTGCCGCGGTTCTCGATCTGGTTCTTCGTCAGGTGCAGCGGGATATAAATCGCGTTCAGTGCCTGAATCGGGAACCGGAAACCGGCCGGCATCACCCCGATCACGGTGTACGCTTCCCCGTCCAGCCGCACTGTATCGCCGACCACCGACGCTCGCCCGCCGAAATCCTGCTGCCACACCTCGTAGCTCAGGACGACGATGTTGTTCCGCCCCGCCTCCTGCTCGCCAATGGCAAACGTCCGCCCCAGCTTCGCGTTCACGCCGAAGACGTCGAAGAAATTGTCGGTGGTTTCCACTGCGTGCAGCGCCACCGGCCCCGTGCCGCCCTCGAGCCCTACGGTCGACTCCTTCAGCCCCGCCATCGCAGTAAAGCTGCGCGACATGCGCCGCCAGTCCGCATACTCCGGCCACGAGGCGCCCTGGGATCCTCCGTTTGCCGAATGCGTGTCCAGCGCCACGATCCGCGACACATCGCGATACGGCAGGGGCCGAATCACCATCGCATACAGCACGCTGAACACCGCCGTCGCAATGCCGATGCTCAGCGCCAGCGTCGCCATGACCGTGATTCCGAATCCGGGCGACTGCGTCACCTGCCTCAGACCGAAGCGCAGGTCCAGCGCAACCGACTCCAGCCGTGTTCCCGCGCGGTCTTCGCGCACCTGCTGTTTCAGCCGCTCTGCTCCGCCCATTTCTGCCAGCGTGGCACGCCGCGCCTCCTCGGGACTCGCGCCCGCTGCAATGCGTTCGTCGGCCGCCATTTCGACATAAGAGCGCACCTCATCGTCCAGCTCCGCTTCAACGTCTGTCCTGCGAAACCAGTTCCGGCACAGATGTTTCAGTCGCCCACCCGGCATGCCCGCTCTCCTAACTGGTCTTCAGCGCGTGTGTCATGGCAAGGGAGATCCTCTGCCACTCGGCTGTTTCGTCGCCCAGCTGCCGCTCGCCCGCTTTCGTCAGCCGGTAATACTTCGCCCGCCGGCGGTTTTCGCTCTCGCCC
The DNA here is from genome assembly GCA_035689925.1 of Acidobacteriaceae bacterium. Classification (GTDB taxonomy): domain Bacteria; phylum Acidobacteriota; class Terriglobia; order Terriglobales; family Acidobacteriaceae; genus Palsa-343. Next base: position 988 of record DASSKX010000528.1, on the reverse strand, counting down.
CAGTACGACGTCAGCCAGCCGTTCTCTTCCAGGCGGTGCAGCGCCGGGAACAGGGAGCCCGGTTTCACCACAAACGTTCCGCGCGTAATCTGCTCAATGCGCCGTGATACGCCCAGTCCGTGCAGTTCCCCTGTAACCAGTGCTTTCAGGATCAGCAGATCCAGAGTCCCCTGCAGCAGATTCGTGCGCTTCTCGCTCACGCTTTTCTCCTATCGACATTCTGCAGGAATACTCCCTCATGCTCGTATCGAATGTCAATAGGACGACCGCAATTTATCTCTGCCCGATAGAATGCGGCGGAGCCCGCGCGCACAACTCACGTTAAGAGTCAGCCGGTTGCGCCGCAGATTCGGACGCTGCTGAATGATCGAAGAAGGTGATTTGGTGGAGCTAGTCGGGATCGAACCGACGACCTCATCGTTGCGAACGATGCGCTCTCCCAGCTGAGCTATAGCCCCACGGAGGCGGGAGTCTTTTCTGATTTTACGGTAAGCAGCGCGAATGCGCCAACGCGCCGCCACCCTCCTCAGTGGCTGTTGCCGCGCGCCTGAGCAGGCACCGCATCCCGCACGGAGGCAGCCACTTCCGCGCGCACTGCGCCGCAATCCTTCAGCGGCACATCGCCTTGCGCCAGATCGGCGGAGCCTCCGCCGCGCAGCCCGCGCCGCGCAAGCGTCTCCTTCAGAATGCGGCCACAGTCGAAGTCCATATCCATGCTGCGCGCCAGGAAAATCCGCGCCGGATCGCCATCCTCCACGCAGAAAACAGCCGCCGTCGACGGCGCCGCCGATCCCACGCGCGAAGCCAGCAGCTTCACGTACTCGCGATCGCGATCTTTGAAGGAGCGCTCCACCAGCCGCAGTCCGCCTTTGATCGCGTCTTCCACCGCCAGGCGCGCCGCGTGATAGGCGGCCAATTCCTCGCGGAGCCGCTGCCGCTCTTTCGTGCCGCCCTTCGCTTCGGCCTTCAGCCGCTCCAGCGCCGCCGG
>DASSKX010000527.1:0-3778 GCA_035689925.1 Acidobacteriaceae bacterium | reverse complement strand
AGCTGTGGGGGCCTGCATGTATCCGGTCCCAGCGGGAACGATGACTTTGTTCAGGCCGGCGTTGTAAGTCGACCACAACAGTCCGGTGTCCGGAGCGAACACGGTGTTCACCTCGGGCACGCTGGCGGGCACGGAGGAGTGCGGAGCGAAGGGATATTTGCTCAGCAGAGGATTGATGCCGCGGCACAGCGTGGCGCCTCCGCCATTGGCAGCGGCTCCGGGGCTGGGCGCCATGCGTGCTACGCAATCGACGGGAGCCTTGAGCAGAGCGATGAAGGCCTTCTCGGTGTGGGCCTGCTGGTCGACGCTGAAGGTCTGCGCAGTTTGCGCAACGGCAGCATCGGAATTCGATACTTCGGCGGAGACCGGGGCGAATGCATTCGCATCGGTGGTAATCGACGGGTTCTGCGAGGCCAGATCAAGGGCGAGCCCGAGCTTCGTCAGGGCAGAGATGTAGTCCTTGTTGTTGCCGCTGCCGATCAGCACGGTCGTAGCATCGGGATTGACCATCACCTGCGCCGGCTGAAACACCGTCTTGATCTGGGGGGCGGCGACCGCTGTGTTATGGGACATGACGTACAAAAGTTCCAGCATGGGCGAACTCGGGCCGGAGAGGGCTGCGAGTTGTTTGGGGGCTTCTTTCGGACCGCCGCACGGGGCGACGCGCGCGCTCGCCAGAAAAGCGCGCCACTGGTCGACGAAGTCCTTCGTGTATTGCGCAGAGAGATCTCTGCTGATGTTCTCAACGTTCAGATCGGCGGCCGCCTGATCTCCGAGTACCCAGCGCTCGCCCTGAGTGTACTTGTCCGGGTGCTGAATGGCGCTTTGCATGAGGTCAAAGCCGGTGCGGCTAAAGGCGCCGCGGACGATGTGGGCGTCGGATACGTAACGCACGGCGTCCGGATACTGGCGGTTGAAGTCGATCGAGGGGCTCGCCTTGTCGGCGTCGGCGAGCATGTTTTGGTAGATGCGAGTCTCGGCAAGAAATTTCGAGAGATACATCTGGGTGTGCGTGACGAGTTGGGTGTCAGGCTGGATCGCGTACGGCAGATTGGTCAGCAATTCGTCGCCATAGAAATCAATCTGCTTCTGCGCGAGCTCCCTCTGATCCTCGACGGGGCGTGAAGCGGCCCAGTACTGCAGGAAAACGGGGGTGAGGAACTTCGCCTGGCTCTTCTCGGGGTGATTCGTGGTGATCAGATAAGCCTTGAGAGGGTTGTAAGCGGCGAGATACGCGCCGGTATCGCTGGTGGCTTGTGGCGCGTCAGGAAGCGTGCGGAGATAGCCAACGAAGGCCGCTTGCGCCGGATTGAGGAACATCGGACGGAAATGATCGAAGTAGATCTGGCGGGCACGGGCTTCGAGCTTATCTCCCTGGTAGAGGCCATAACGGTAGCTCCACGGCACACCGTTGCGGTGGAAATCCTGGAGTTGAAGAATTACCTGGCGCAGCGAGTCGAGGTTCTTCAGATCGGTGAGCGCCGGCAGGGATGTCGCCTGGGCGTTTGCGGGCGGAAGGGCCTGCTGTGCCGCCGCGATGCGGTTCTCAAGGGCGGCGTTGTTGAAATAGGAGTCGAGGACGAGAATGATGCCCACCAGAAACAGCAGGGCGAGCGATGCGAAAAGTATCCGGCGGAAGAGTCGAGCCGGGGCGGACTGCCGCGTGGGCGAGAGCGCGGTGGTATCGCCGAATACCACTTCCGGCAGGAGGCGGGGCAGAAAGGTCCATTCCGGAACGCGAACCGTGGTGATGACCGGCGTCTGGCGACCCGCTGCAGCTTGCGTTCGCATCGCGGACAGGTTCATGAACTGGGTCGCGCCAGCGTCGGCGGCGACCGGTACCTCGACCGCGGCCGGCACATTGCTGGCTCGCTCGACCATGCGGGCCCGCACGCCGGTGAAATAGACGCCGCGGAGCCAGGGATTCGCGCTCAGCTGGCTGGGCTTGCACAATTCCACGAGGTATTGGCTGAGAGCCTTGCGCACTTTGCCCAATTCACGGGGGAATTCATAGACACCGGGAACGCCGGCTGGATCATTTTCGCGGTCGAGGTCTTCCAAGCGAAACTCGCCGAGCCTGAAGACAAGCGCATCGAGCGCTCCCGCCAGTGTGCGCGAGGCCTCATCCGCGTAAGTACCGACGGAGGTTGGCGTCTGGGCCAGAGGAAATCCGCAGACCTGGCGGAGTTCTTCCTCGGAGAGATTCCGCACGAAGTTTTCGAAGTGCGGCACGCGATCGAGTTTGGTGACGAAGACATAGACGGGGACCTGAATCCCAAGAATTCGGCTGATCTCGCGCAGCTGGTTTCCGGTGGTACGGGCCGAGGCCGCGAGGCTCTCGCCGCCGTCGCGCGCGAGGAGCTGATCGGAACTGAGGCAGACAATGGCGGCGCGGGCCGGCGTGCCGGCGCCGAAGGCTGAGCGATACGCGGTCGCGCGGGTGCGGTGAATCAGGCGCGCGAAAAGGGAACTGCTTTGGCGAACGGAGGAGCCGACTTCGACTAGAGCACCGGGGCGGGTGAACCAGACATTCAGAAACTGTGTTGCAGCCGGAGAGGTGTCCTGGCCGGTGGTGCCGGCAAGCAATTCGGGGTCGAGGCTCGAGCGAAGAATGGAGGTAGTCTTGGCTGCACCGGATTCGCCGAGAATGTAGAGCAGCGGCAGCTGATCGATGGTCTTGCCCACCTGGGCCGAGGCTCGCAGCTTGCGGTTCACATCGTTGAGGACATGATCGAGCTCGCTGGTGTTACCGCCGGCGCTGTCGCTGCCGGCATCGGCCAGTGCCTTCTTCGAACGGTGGTGCATGATGAGGATGGCAATCGCAGCGCCGATCCCAGCCAGCATGATGAGCGAAGTGAACAGAATGTAGGCAAGCCCATGAAGATGCAGCAGGGTTCCGAGTCCGAAAGCGATGAGAGCCGCGACCAGCAAGACGAGAATCGCGATCACGTAAACGAGCACAGGTCCCCCCGGATTCCAGGCGTTAGCCCAGATGCGAGGCGCCGGAACTGAGGAGCAGCCAGGCGCCTGTGAAGGCAAGCAACAGAATTACGAAGAGCGCGGCGGCGGTAATTCCCAGTGCGCGACTCCAGCCGTCCGTTGGCAACATAGGCCGGACGGGCGGAATCGCGGCGGCGGGAAGAAAAATCGCCTGGCCGCGAATGCGGTCGATCTTCGCCCGGCACTGCGTGATGAGCGATCTAATTTCTGCACCGGTCCGGGACGCACCCCAGTTGCCGCCCTGCTGGCTGCCGGAGACGAAGTTGATGCTGGAACTCAGGGCGTATTTGCCCTTGAAGCCGAGGAGCATACAGAGGCAATAGACCTCGAGGCAGTCGGCGGTCTCGGGCGAGTCGGCTCGTGAAAGGAGGGTGCGAAGGTGGTCGAAAAAGACCTCGCCTGCGCGGTTGTGGCCGAACATCTCCTCCTGGAGCGGGCGCTGGGCCCAGTCGGCAAACGCCGGGTTTTGGAGCTTGAGGACACTTTCGTCGAGCAGCGCTACCACGGCGAAAAAGGCTAACTGATTCGCATCGCTCGAGTAGCCGAGGCCTTTGGCCTGCTCCATCGCCGCTCGCAACGCAGCGCGGATGCTGGTCCGGAAATCCTGCGAATTGGCTGATGGCTGACGCTGCAGCGAGACCAGCCTGAGGATCATCGTGAACGCGTTCTCATAACAGGACGCGAGATTCTGTGTTTGAAGGCGTGCTTCCTGCATCAATTTCGTCTCCACACTCATGCGAACGCCTGGGGAAATGCGGCGGAACTCATCAGCCCGGAT
>DASSKX010000526.1:0-5431 GCA_035689925.1 Acidobacteriaceae bacterium | reverse complement strand
TCCAGGTCTTCGCTCGTTGCGGCCGGCGCGTTCGCCAGTAGTGCGATGTAGGCGACTCGTGTTCCATCGGGGGAGATGGCAACGCCGCTGGCGCGATCGGCTTCGGCATGCCGCGCCTGGGCGGCGAGGTCGAGGTGCAGGACGGGGCCGCGGGACGGTGACGTGCGGGTTGGAAGGAAAAGCCACGCGGCTGCGAGGGCCAGAACCAGAATGGCAACAACAGCGGCGGCTCGCGTCACCGCTGATCGATTCACCTTGTGCGCGGGATGGACGATCGCCGGATCGGAATCCAGCACGGCATTCGTGCCCTGGCGGACGTCTTCGATGGCCAAGCGGGCGTCTCCGATGGCCTGAAGGCGCTGCTTCGGGTGTTTGGCGAGGCATCGCCGGAGCAGCTCGCGGATGCGCGGCGGAACGGTGGCGGGAAGGGCTTTCCAGTCCGGCTCATCGCGGATGACGGCGGCAAGGGTTTCAGAGACGGAGTTGCCGTCGAAGGTGCGCTTGCCGGTGAGCATCTCGTAGAGCACGCAGCCGAAGGCCCAGATATCGGCGCGCCGGTCGACCAGCCTTCCTGAGGCCTGTTCGGGGGACATGTATGCGGCGGTGCCGAGGATGAGGCCGGCCTGCGTCGCCAACTGGGTGATGGTCGGCGAACTGGCGGGATCGTTGGCGTGGGTGTCGGTGCGATCGAGCGCTTTCGCCAGACCGAAATCCAGGATTTTCGCTTCGCCGTCGGCGGTCAGCTTGACGTTGGCCGGTTTCAGATCGCGATGGATGATGCCGCGCTCGTGTGCGTATTCGAGGCCCTCGCAAATCTGCTGTGCGATCGGAAGGGCTTCCTGGAGGGGCATGGCTCCGCGCGCGATCCGATCGGCGAGGGTGGGCCCTTCCACTAACTCCATGACGAGGGCCAGCAGGCCGTTCGACTCTTCCAGTCCGTAGATCGCGGCGATGTTGGGATGGTTGAGCGAGGCCAGGAGCTTCGCTTCGCGCTCGAAGCGAGCCGTGCGCTCCGGATCGGCGGCAAACGCTGCCGGCAGGACCTTGAGCGCCACATCGCGCCCGAGTCTTACGTCGCGGGCACGGAACACTTCGCCCATGCCGCCTGCGCCGAGCGGAGATTGGATCTCATAGGATCCGAGCCTTTTGCCAGAGACGAGCTCCATGGGTGCGTGCGCGCATTATAGTCCGGGCTGCGTGCACGGATGGCAGGGGAGGCGTCGGCGGATTTCTAGCGGCTCAATACGGCGGATGCCGCCTGGGAGAGCGTCACGGAATCGGGCTCGCGGGTGAAGGACGTCTTCACGTCGTCTTCCTCTTCCGAAATGCTTTTAAAGATGAGCGCGTGACCCTGGATGTGGATGTGGCTTTCCGTGATGTCCCAGATTCCATTGCCAACGTCTCGGCGTTCGATTCTGAAGGTGCCTCCCTTGTTGAGCTTGCCTAAAAGGCCCAGGCCAAAATCGACGTCGTGAATGAGATGGCCTTTGAATTCGACGATGCGGTTTCCACGGTTCTCGAGAACCAGCACTCCCTGCATTGCCGAGAAAACACGTGCTTCGCGGGTCGGCGGATCGAAGGATGCTTTGGGCGAGAACGCGAGCGTTGTCGATTTGCGGTTGCGGTTTACGAGCTTCCAGTTGAAGGCCACGGGAAGCAGTTCGAGGAGTGAGCGGGCGCGCTGATCATCCTGTTTCTGGTCCTGGCGCTGCTTTGCCTGGGCCGATGAATCCTGGATAAAGGATTGAACCTGCTGCCGCTGATCCGCGGCGGAAACGGGATGTCCGTTCTTCGCCACGACACGAATCACATCCGCGGAATGGGTTTGTGCCACCCACTGAACGACGGAGTCATTCGGCTTGCGGTCGACTTCGTGGAAGATCCAGCAGGAATGATCGGTGTCGTCGGCCTGGATCTGAACCTGCACCGCTCGCTTGACCAGGCTGAGAACGTCCTGCGCATGCACATTGGCGCTGGCTGCAGCAGTGATGGCGAGCACCGTCGTCGTGAGAAGCGTGCGATGGTGAGGCCGAACTTTCATCAGTTTGTCAGATGCACGGCGGTGGCCACAGCGGCTGAGGGCATGGGTTGCAGAGATGGGCACCCGGTTTCGAAGTGTCCCAGGCACATGAAGATGTGCGGCATCTGAGGGCGGGGGTTTTGGCAGGAGAAAAGCGCGCCGAAGGAAATCTTGACAAGGGTTCCGAGGGGCACATACACTTCGGGACGATTCCTTTGAAAGCTTTCACCGCGCAAGCCGAGGCGCGGGAGTGCGCGGCGCCGGAGGCGTTTGCGGGAGGTCCGGAAGGGCGATGACGGCGGGGTTTGCCAGCAGCGGAAAGCCGATCCATCTGGGAGCGTCGATCGCGTGCGCGAATCTGGCGCGGCTGGAGGCGGACCTCGAGCAGTTGTGCGCGGGCGGCATCGATTCCCTGCACATTGACATGATGGACGGGCGGTTCGTCAGCAACTTCGGGCTGGATTTCACGCTGATGGAGACGATTGGGCGGGTGAGCGAAGTCCCGATGGACTGCCACCTGATGATCGAGGAGCCGGAGCGGTACATCGATCGCGCGGCAGCGGCGGGCGCCGAGTACATCACGATCCACTTTGAGGCGACCCGGCACGCGCAGAAGGGGCTGAAGCAGATTCGGGACATCGGGGCCCGGGCGGGGATTGCGCTGAATCCGGCGACGCCGATTGACTGCCTCGAGTACATCGAGGACGACATTGATTTTGTCACCGTGATGACGGTGAATCCGGGCGCGGCCGGACAGCGGCTGATTCCCGCGATGCTGCGCAAGATTGGCGACGTGCGGCGAATGCTCGACGCGAGCGGGCATACGGAGGTCGATATACAGGTCGACGGCAACGTGAGCTTCGCGCACATTCCGGCGATGGTCGAAGCCGGCGCCACCATGCTGGTCGGGGGAACGTCGAGCGTCTTCCATAAGGACTATTCCATCCCCGACGCGATACAGACAGTACGTCAACTCGTTACCAGGATCGGACAGGTTTCATGATCATCGTTCACTCGTATCCCATTGCCGTCGCTCTCTGCATCCTCACGATGTTTTGCTGGGGATCGTGGGCCAACACCCTGAAGATGGAGCCGCGCTCCTATGGATTTGGCCTCTTCTACTGGGATCAGGCGATCGGCTATTTCGTATTTCCGCTGCTGCTGGGGCTGACCTTCGGCATGTGGGGCCATGACGGCCGGACGCTGTTCGTGGATCTGGCGCAGGCCAGCGCGGGCACGTATGCGTGGGCGCTGCTGGGGGGCGTGGTCTTCAACCTGGCGAACATTTTGTTCATGGCCGCGCTGGATCTGGCGGGGATGGCGGTCGCGTATCCGGTGGCGATCGGCATCGCGCTGGTGGAAGGCGTGCTGATCAATTACATCGCGCAGCCGAAGGGGAGCCCGGCGCTGATCTTCGGCGGCGTCACGCTGATCACGCTCGCGATCATTCTGGACGGGCTGGCCTACCGGTCGTGCCAGGACCAGAGCGCGGGGCCGGGGCAGGTGCGCAAAGGACTGCTGCTGGCGATTTCGGGCGGCATTCTGATGGGGCTGTTTTACTTCCTGGTGCAGCGCTCGGTATCGATGGACTTCACGAACCTGGAGCCCGGGAAGTTTGGGCCGTATGCGGCGGTGATCGTGTACTCGTTCGGGTCGATGGCCTCGTGCCTGGTGTTCAACACCTACTTCATGCGGCATCCGGTGAAGGGCAAGCCGGTGAGCTACTCGGATTACTTCACCAGCGGGACGCTGAAGTATCACCTGATCGGCATGCTGGGCGGCGTGATCAACGGGATTGGCGTGACATCGAACTTTGTGGCGTCGAAGACCGCGAGCCCGGCCATTGCGTATGGCCTGGGGCAGGGCGGCACAATGATCGCGGCGATCTGGGGCGTCTTCATCTGGAAGGAGACGAAGGGCGCGTCGCGCAAGGTGCAGATGATGATCGCGGCGATGTTCGTGTGCTTCCTGTCCGGGCTGATCATGCTGGTTGACTCGATGCTGCACTAGGCGCATTGCGGCCAGGAGAGGCGTTGATAACTAGAAGGGCCAAATGCAGGCCCTTCGACTCCGGTCGTTCGCCGCGGCGAACGACCTTCGCTCAGGATGACAGATGATTGCGATCGGGTCCGATCACGCGGCCTTTGAGTTTAAGGAAGCGATCAAGGCGTATCTGCTCGAGAAGGGGTATGCGGTGCGGGATTTTGGCACCTGCGGCCCGGCACGCGTGGACTACTGCGACTACGGGTTTGTGGTGGCCGAGGCGGTGGCGCGGGGCGAGTGCAAGCGGGGCCTGATCTTCTGCGGGACGGGCGTGGGGATTTCGATCGCGGCCAACAAGGTGCGGGGGATTCGCTGCGTGGTGTGCAGCGAACCGTATTCGGCGAAGCTTTCTCGCGAGCACAACGACACGAACGTGCTGGCGCTGGGGGCGCGGGTGGTCGGGATTGAACTCGCGAAGATGATCGTCGACGTGTGGCTGACGACGGAGTTTGAGGGTGGCCGGCACGGCGAGCGCGTCAGGAAGATTGCGGAGTATGAAGACACGCACGGTGAAGTGGCGGGGGACGTGGCGCGGAGGGTGCGATGAGCGCTCAGGAATTGAATATCGGCGTGGACATCGGCGGGACGAACATTAAGTTCGGGATCGTCGATGGCGAGGGCAGGATTCTGCGGCAGAAGAAGGTCGCGACGGATCCGGCGCGCGGCTGCGAGGCGATCTTCGCGTGCATTATGGGCGAGGTGATTGCGCTGCTGACGGAGGCGGGGCTGCGCAGCGATGAGATCACCAGCATCGGGCTGGGCGTGCCGGGGACGGCGGATTCGGCGCACGGCACGGTGGTGTATGCGCCGAACCTGTTCTGGCGCGATGTGCCGATTGTGTCGGCGATTGAGCCGGCGTTCGGGGTGCCGATTGCGATTGCGCAGGACACGCGGGCGGCGGCGTGGGCGGAGTATCTGGTGGGGTCGGCGCGCGGGCTGCGCGGTGTTGCGGCGGTGACGCTGGGAACGGGCATCGGGTGCGGGCTGGTGCTGGACGGCAGGATCTTTCATGGCGCGCTGAATACGGCGGGCGAGTTTGGGCACCAGATTGTGGAGATGGATGGCGAGCGCTGCAACTGCGGGCGCTTTGGGTGTCTTGAGGCGCATGCGGGCGGGCTGGCCATTGTGCGCGAGGCGGCGCAGCGGATTCCGCACATCCGGGAGATTGTTGGCGAGCGGGAGATTACCGTCGCCGATGTGTACGGCCTGGCGCAGGGCGGCAATGCCGAGGCGCGGCGGCTGACGGAGAAGGTCTACCGGTACATCGGCGTGGGGCTGGTGAACCTGATCAATCTGACCAGCGTGGAGATGATCTGCCTGAGCGGTGGGATCAGCAATGCTCCGGCGGAGTTGCTGCTGGATCCGCTG
>DASSKX010000525.1:0-14797 GCA_035689925.1 Acidobacteriaceae bacterium | reverse complement strand
CGCGAGCGCATCCGCCGGGCGAAGGTCAGCAAGATGAGGGCAGACGCAGCAGTCTCCTGACTTATGCCGCCACGCCTGCGCTCACCTCATTGAGTTGCCGCAGGTCCTCATCACTTAACCGAAGCGACGTCGCGGCCACCAAATCATCCAGATGCTTGTCGCTCGTCGCGCTCGCAATCGGAGCCGTCACGCCGGGTTGCGCCAGCAACCACGCCAGCGCCACCTGCGCAGCCGTTACATCGTGCCGCACCGCCACATCCTCCAGCGCATCGGCGACGGCAAACCCCTGGTCATTGAAGTACTTCTTCACCATGCCGCCGCGAGCGACGCCCGACGTATCGCTCCCCCGCCGATACTTCCCGGTCAGAAAGCCGGCCCCCAGCGCAAAGTAAGGAATCACGCCGATCTCATACTTCCTCACCACCGGCAGCAGATCGGTCTCGAACTTCGCTCGCTCCACAAGGTTATAGTGCGGCTGGATCGACACGTACTCCGCCCATCCGTTCGCCCGGCTCGTTTTGATCGCCATCTCCAGCCGCGCACCCACATAGTTCGAAGCGCCGATATACCGGACCTTGCCGGCCTGCACGAGTGCATTGAAGGCTTCGAGCGTCTCCTCCTGGTTGGCAAGCTCGTCATCGCTGTGTGCCTGGTAGAGATCGATATAGTCGGTCTGTAACCGCCGCAGCGATGCCTCCACCGCCTGCCTGATGTATTGCCCCTTCAGCCCCTTCTTCCCGTCCCCCATGTCCATGCCGACCTTCGTCGCCAGGATCACGTCGCTCCGCCTGCCGCGTGTTGCGAACCATTTTCCGATGATCGTCTCCGACTCGCCGCCCTGGTGACCCGGCGCCCAGCGCGAATACACATCCGCCGTATCGATGCAGTTCAGCCCCAGATCTACAGCGCGATCCAGCTGGCGCAGGCTCTCCGCCTCATCGAGCGTCCAGCCATAGACATTGCCGCCCAGAATGATCGCAGGCACCTCCGGCCCGAGCCGGCCCAGCCTTCTCTTCTGCATGACAGATTTCTCCCTCTTTTCGTTGGGATGCCAATGTCCCGTATGCGACTGGATGGGCCGATAGCGTGATCAGCAACCGCCGGCCAACAGCGCCGCCACACCCGCGCCGATCACCGCGAGCGCCGGATCCTCCGGGATCACCTCGGCCGTGTAGCTCTGCAGCGGGCTCATCTTCACCATCTCGTAGAGAAACTGCTTCAGCAGCACCAGATCGAGCCTGTCGATGTCGCGGCCGGTGTAGTAAAACCGCCCCGGCCCTTCCAGATGAATCTGCGATGCCGTCGCCGCCGCCAGCGCGCGATGCGCCAGCTCGACAAATTCGCGACACCGCCGGTCTCCCGCCTTCGCGCTGGCGAATACTTCGTCCGGCTCCATGTCCAGAAAGCGCAGCCGCATCGCCCGGTGGCCGAGGATTCCCTCCAGGTGCCCGCGTCCTCCGCACCCGCAGTAGTTCTCCTTCGGGTCGAGCGTCACCACCATGTGCCCGCCTTCCCAGGGGCCTTCGGTGTACGGATACCGCCCGAAGCCAATGCCGGTGCCGATCGTCCACACGCGCACGTTCTTCTCCATCTGCCCACGGGTCGCGGCGATCCCTGCAGCCACAGCGTCGGCGTCGTTGAAGACGCGCACCTTCACGTCGATGCCGCGCTTCTCCAGCCCTGCCTTGATCGCCTCACACACGCGCGCGCCCTTCAGCTGCGGCAGGTTCGGCGAGTCCAGCATCACTCCCTGGTGCACATATCCAGGCATCGCCAGGCCCACCGCCTCCACCTTCGACTTTGCCGGCGACATCGCCGCGATGGCATCGCACAGAATGTCGGCCAGATTCTCGGCGGGAACCTCAATGAGCCCATTCGTGGCGTCCAGGTTCTCGGGGAACTCCCTCAGCCCATCCAGCAACTTCTGATCTTCGATCAGCCCCGCAATCGCCCGCTCCGCCAGTACCACGCCGACTGTGTTCGCCATTGCTTCCTCTCGCTTGCTTACAACCTAGTCCTCAAAGCGGGCCAGCCGGTTGATGCCGTTGAACGCGGCGGCCTTGTAGCACTCGGCCAGGGTTGGGTAGTTGAAAACCGTGTCGATGAAGTAATCGAGATTCCCGTTCAGCGCCATCACCGCCTGCCCAATGTGCACCAGCTCCGCCGCGCCTTCTCCAATGATGTGCACGCCCAGCACCTGGCGCGTCTCGCGATGGAAGATCAGCTTCAGCCGTCCCGTCGTGTCGCCGCGAATCTGCCCGCGCGCAATCTCACGGTAGTAGGCCACGCCTACTTCGTAGGGTACGTCCTCCTCGGTCAGCTGTTCCTCGGTTTTGCCGATGAACGAAATTTCCGGGATCGTGTAGATGCCATACGGATAGAAGCTGGGATTCGACTGCAGGTGTTCGTCGCCGAAGGCGCGCTCCGCCGCGATCCGCCCCTGCTCCATCGAAACCGAGGCCAGCGCCGGGAACCCGATCACGTCTCCCACGGCAAAGATATGCGGAACCTTGGTGCGGAAGTCCTTGTCCACCGGAATGCGCCCGCGATTGTCGGCCTCGATCCCCGCCGCCTGCAGATTCAGCTCGTCCACATTGCCCTGGCGTCCCACCGCATACAGCAGCGCATCGCCGGAGACGCGCTTGCGGCTCTCCAGATTCGCCACGACCGCGCCGTCCACCTGCTCCACGCTCTGCACCTCTTCGCCCAGCCGCATCGTCACGCGACTGTCGCGCAGGTGATAGCTCAGCGCTTCGACGATCTCCTGATCGGCAAACTCCAGCAGCCGGGGACGCTTCTCGATCAGCGTCACGCGCACGCCCAGCGCCGCGAACATGCACGTGTATTCGACGCCGATCACGCCGCCGCCCACGACGATCAGGGTCTTCGGCAGCTCCGGCAGCTCCAGCACCTGATCGCTGTTGATGATCGTCTTGCCGTTGACCGGAACCTTGTCCGTCGACGCCGGACGCGTTCCCACTGCAATGACAATCTTGTCCGCCTCGTACGTATTGGCCCCGCGCGCCCCATCCACATGCACGTGGTGATCATCCTCGAAGCGCGCGACGCCGTTGACCACCTCCACGCCATTGCGCGAAAGCTGCGCCTCGGTGACGTCAATCTCCGTCTTGATCACATGCTGTACGCGGAAGGCAAGATCGGCCATGGTGATCTTTTCCTTCACGCGGTAGTTCATGCCGTAGATGGAGCGGTAGTTGTACCCGGAGAGATGCAGCACCGCCTCGCGCATGGTCTTGCTGGGGATGGTGCCGGTGTTGATGCACACGCCGCCCACCACGCTCCGCATCTCCACGAGCGCCACGCTCTTGCCCTTCTTGATCGCCGAAACTGCCGCGCGCTGACCGGAAGGACCGGATCCGATAACCAGTAGATCGAATTTCGCCATGCGTTCAGGAAGGCCTGGGACAAAGGGTCAGACCGAAAGCGGGTCCCAGGTCATCTTACCCCTGAGGCCTGTTGCATTTCACACATACACTGTTAAGTCAGATGCTGCTCTACGCCATTACGAGTCGCAGAGCCCTCCCCGGCGACGATGCCGATCAGCGCCGCCGCCTCGTCACCTTCGCGCTCAGTTGGGCTGGCGGCGGCGTCGACTACATCCAGATCCGCGAAAAAGATCTGCCCCTGCCGGAGTTGCAATCGCTGACCGCCGAGATCGTCGAAGCTGTGCGCTCCACCGGAAGCGCGACGCGCGTCCTCCTCAACGGCCCCGCACTAATCGCCCTCGCCGCGGGAGCCGACGGTGTGCATCTGCCCTCCACGCCCGGGCTCGAGCCCGCCGGCAACCCGCAGATGGTCGGCACAGCCGGAACCGCCGTCCGCGCCGCTGATGGCGCCTACGAGCGCGCCGGACGCGAAGCCATCGTCAGCGCCGCCTGCCACTCGCCCGAAGAAATCCGCCGCGCCAGCGGAGCCTCGCTGCTGCTCTTCTCGCCCGTCTTCGAGAAGGTCACGGCGCAGAAAGTCACCAATGGTCAGGGACTCGCCGCTCTCCGTTCCGCCGTCGAGATCGCCGCGCCCATCCCCGTGATTGCCCTCGGCGGCGTCACCGAAAAGAACGCCGCCGCCTGCATCGAGAACGGAGCCGCGGGGATCGCCGCCATCCGCCTCTTCATCGGCGATGCGTGGCGCAGCCTCGTCTCGTCCTGATGAATCCCCGTCCCGCCCTCGACCAATCCTCTGCCGTCCAGGACCGCCGCCGCACCGTCAGCCGCAGCCTCGGCTATGCAGCCTGCGCGCTCGCCGGCATCTTCTGGAGCACCGGATTCTTCTTCGGCAAGATCGCCTTCCAGCGCCTCAGCGTCGATCACTTCGTTCTGTATCGATTCCTCTTCGCATGCGCCGGGCTGATCCCGCTCATCAAGCGGCCCCACTTCTCGGCCCGGCAGTGGCGGATCATGCTCATCGGCGCTTTCCTTGGCATCCCGGTGCAGTTCCTCGTCCAGTTTTACGGACTGAGCCTGACCACTGTCAGCCACGCCGCGCTGATGGTCGGCACCATGCCGGTCATCCTCGCCGTCGGCGCGACAATATTCGCGCACGAGCACCTCGACCTGAAAGGATGGCTCGCCCTCGCCGGATCGACCCTCGGCATGGTGCTCATCATCTCCAGCACCAGCCATCACGTCACCGGCGGCGGCAACGTCTTCGGCGATCTCCTCGTCATCGCTGCGATGTTCTTCGCGCTGGGATGGATCCTCCTCAACCAGCGCCTCATGCGTGAGGGCCACTCGCCGATGGCCGTGACGGTCTGGGGACTGCTCACCGGCACCGCGATGCTTGCCGTCTGGGTCCTCGCGCGCGCCGGTCTGCCGCCGATTCACGGCGTGGGCTGGAGGATCTGGCTCGCCGTCGCTGCCAGCGGACTGCTCTGCACCGCGGCGGCCACGCTGCTGTGGAACTGGGGCATCCACCACGTCCCCGCCTCGCGCGCCGGAGTCTTCCTCAACATCGAACCGGCCCTGGGCGCCATCCTCGGCGTGGAACTCCTCGGCGACCACCTCGGCCTCGGCACCTGGATCGGCGGCGCTCTCATCCTCGCCGCCGCCATCGTCCTCACCATGACGGAAAAGCACGAGCCCGAAGTGCTCCTGGGCTAGCGTCGGGCCCCGAAGCAAAAACGGCTCCAGCAGAAACACAGTCCTGTTCGCTATCCCCGCTTCGAAGGCCCGGCGATCACATCTGCATGAAGGTGGCGACCAATCCCAGGATCACGATGGCTGAACCGCAGGATACGAATCGCAGACCTAACCGGCCATTTTTGCCGATGAGAAACAAGCCCCGCGAAACTACGCCAACGCCACCCGCAAGACTCAACACAGACACCCAGAACCAGGCAATTGCAAGCATATCGATGATCTCCGTGTCAGATTTCTGCGCTGGGGAGGAGCGCGCGACCGCATTCAAAGCGACAGCAGTGATCCTTATATTTCCCGCTGTCGCGTTGCGGGTCAATCGAACATAAGTAAGAATCTTCGTCGCGTAAGTAAGACCAGCACCATTACCACAGTAGGCTGGGTGACCCGATCGGTTACATTTGGTGCCACCGTCACGAGCCAATGCTGTTACTTGTTCGGCAGGAAAGCAGTTACGCGCGCGGAAAGGCCACCTCAGTCCGCTTCTCCACCCGCGCTCCATCAGCTCAGGCGCGCCGCGTCCTCATTGCAGCTGCGTTGCGGCCTCTGGGTGAACGCGTGCCGACTGGGATGCTGATGGCGAAGTGATCGTCGATAGGGTGCGTGGTGCTCGCCGGCGAAATGCTCGTAAACGGAATGTTCGTGTAGAAGATCAGCACGCGCGTAGCCGGGCTCGCCGCCTCCATTTCCGTATTCAGCGCATTCGCAAAGGCCCTCCCGCTGGTGATTGCATCGTACCGGCCGCTGCGCTGGCTCCGGAGAAGCGCCGCCACGATGTGCCTGGCTGCCGCTCGATCGTCTTCATATTCCCGAACGTTGGCGATCGCCGCCGCCAGCACGCGCTGCCGCTCCGCTGCATCCAGCAGAAACTCCGCCGCCTCGCGATTCGTCTGCCTCTGATCTTCGGTGGCGTTTGAAGAGGACTGCGCCTGGCCTTCTGCCCCGAGCTGCGTCGCTGAGCGGCTCGATCCCGCCGGCTGCGTGCTCGCGACTTGCGATGCCGGCGAGGGCTCGCCCCGGAATGGCTTCCGCACCCCGGCATAGCTCAGAAGAAGAATGAATGCCGCGAGGCCTGCCAGGGCGAGCGCCCCGCCGAAGAAGAACGTCGCCGGGCGCGGCGGCTCCATCTCGAGAACCTGAAACAGGCGAGCTTCGGCCGGCACCGGTGCGGCCGGGGCCACCCGGCGGTGCTCCCGCGGAGCGGACAGAGCCAGGTCGGCCAGCAGGTCGATCCAGAGCCGCAGGCGCCCTGCAAATCCCGGTTCGTCGCGCAGCCTGTCGCGCAGGAGCTGCAAGGCGTCTTCGCCATACGTTTTGCGAAAATGCGCCGGGTAGAGTCGCAACAGAAAGGCGTAGAGTTTCTCAGACATACTCCCCCCTGAAAACTCTTCTGGCCCGAGCCACGCGCAGCAGGTCCGCGAGCCGTTCCGCCTCAGCGCGGGCCACCTTGCGCCCCGCGGAGGTGATGCGGTAATACCGCCGCCGCTCAGTCCCCTTCTCCTGCTCTCCGGCGTCCGCTTCTTCGATCAGCTTTTCTTCGAGCAGCGTCTGGATGGAGCTGTAGAGAGTCCCCGGACCAAGCCGCACGCGGCCTTCCGTCTGGCTTTCAACCTGCCGCATGATGCCATAACCGTGCATCCTCTCCTGAGACAGGGCGAGGAGGATTTGGAAGGCAGCGGAGGGAAGCGGATCCAGTTTGCGTCGCGGCATATCGATAATCGATATATCGAGAGACGACTATAGAAGCGCCCAGACAGAGATGTCAATGTGCGGCGTTGCAGCTTGGCTTAAGCCGGGATCGGGCCGGCAGCCGATTTAGCGGATAGGAGGCGAAGTTTGCCTGAGGCTCCAGACCGGCGGCCGATGGAACCTCAGATGACTTTCCTGTACGCGCCGGAAATCTTGTCGCCGGCCAGTTTGATGGCCGCCACCGCAGCATCTCCTGCTGCCAGCGTGTGCATCAGCGCCGATTTCCTGCGCGTGCCGCTCTTCTCGACCGCCACGCTCTCCACGTCTCCGCCGAAGATCGTGTGCGCCTCTTCCAGGCGGTCGATGGCCGAGTTCAGTTTCGCGACGACCGCGTCCGCCTCGTCGGCGAACACAACCAACTCGACGCTAATTTTCCGGTAAACCATGATGCATCCCCTCAGCCGGGCCCGGCGACACCCGGGCGCAGCTAATACCGATAGCCGCCGCGGCCGCCGCCAGATCGCCCGCGGTTGCCGTCGCGGCCGCCGGAACGTCCGCCGCCGAATCCGGAAGTCTTCGGCCGTGCTTCGTTGACGATCAGCGCGCGTCCGCCCACCTCGCTGCCGTTCAGCGCGGCGATGGCGGCATCGGCTTCCTGATTCGCAGACATTTCGATGAACCCGAATCCCCGTGACCTTCCCGTATCGCGATCGGTAGCAATTTTCGCGCTCTCCACCGTTCCATGGGTTTCAAACATCTGGCGAAGTTCGTCGTCGGTCGCGTCGAACGAGAGGTTTCCTACGTACAGCTTCTTCATGACATATCCTTTTTCGTAAAGTCCATTGGGCGGCGGTGGCGTGTTACTTCCGGGCGCGTGATTTCCTGGCCACTTCGACCGGGCTCTGCTCGGGTGCAAGAACTTCCGCTGGCGGGACGGGGTGGATGAAAGAGCGGGGCAGAAACTTTGGATCGGATCCCACGCCAAGGGCTGTCAGGGCCAGCGCGGATTTCACGAGGGCCGCGCGCTTCGAGTCGAGCTTGCGCAGCGTTGCGTCACGGTCGCACTGCGAATTGAAGGGTTCCAGCGCCCTGCAGTGGCTGATCTTGCGGTCGAGCAGGTCGATCGCCTGATGCAGGTCCTTCAGAGCGTACTTGCTGTATGCGTTTGCTTCCATACGACCTCACCTCTTTCATGTTGAAATGCCCGCAGTGGAGACCTTCAAGCCCTCGTGAGGACGCAAAAAGTCCCTGAGCCTCGGCTGGACGGCGCCTCAAAACGAGGGTTCCTCCAGGGCAAAGCCCGTGCATTCTTGCTGAAGATCGGCGGGAGACGGGATGGCAGTACCGGTTGAGGGACTGCGGCTCGAATCGGGTCAAGCCTCGCTAGATATATCTATCTTACACCCCCTCGCGACCGCCGCAGCCCAAAATGATGAGCTGGCTGGACGAGAGACACGACCTCCCGCACCCCCACCGCCTTGAGGAATTCGACCGCGAGCGAACCCTACGCGCTTGATACACTTGAGCCAGTGGTCGAGCTTGTCCCATCCATACTTTCCGCGGATTTTGCGCGTCTCGCCGAGGAGATCGCCGCGGCGGAGCGCGGCGGCGGCACCGTTATCCACGTCGACGTGATGGACGGCCATTTCGTCCCCAACATCACCGTCGGCCCGCCCATCGTGCAGTCCCTGCGCAAGCACACCAGCCTGCCTCTCGACTGCCACCTGATGATCGAGAACCCGGACGAGTTCATCCCCGCGTTCGCCGAAGCGGGCGCCAGTTGGGTCAGCGTCCACTATGAGGCCTGCCGCCACCTGCACCGCACGCTGGAACTGATCGCCAGCCACGGCATGGAACCCGCGGTCGTGATCAACCCGGCCACCCCCGAGGATCTGCTCATTCCCATCCTCGACATGGTGCACCACGTCCTCGTCATGAGCGTCAATCCGGGCTTCGGCGGCCAGAAGTTTATCCCCTACGCCCTCAAAAAGATCCGGCGCCTCAAACAGCTGCGCCAGGAGATGCGCCTTACGTTTAGGATTGAGGTGGACGGCGGCGTGGCTCACGATACCATCGCCCGGGTCGTCGAAGCGGGAGCCGAGCTTTTAGTGGCCGGCAATGCCGTCTTCGGCGAGGGGCACGCCGAGCGCGACGCAAGAGCGCTGCTGGAAGCCGCGCAGCGCGCGTCGATGCAGGTGGCCTGACACAAGTTCGAATCCGGAGCGGGGTCGTCGCAGGCCGCGCCTCCCCGGAGCAGCAGTTCGGCAAGTGCCTGCGTTCATTGAGGTGTTATGAATCGGTGTTTTCTCCGTGCATCGGCAGTCGTTCTGGCCATGGCCATCGCGTTTTCACCCGCCTTCGCCAAACAGAAGCCCAAAAAGCACAAGAAGAACGTTGACCTCAGCGCCAATCCGCTGGGCAATGTGAAGTCGGACCAGCCCGACAAGCTGCTCTTCGACAAGGCCATGTACGCCCTGAAGAAGGGCCGCTACGACGTGGCCCGCCTCGACCTGCAGACGCTGCTCAACACCTACTCCGACTCCGAGTACGCCATGCGCGCCAAGCTCGCCGTCGGCGACACCTGGATGAAGGAAGGCGGCAGCGCCGCTCTGGCCCAGGCCGAATCCGAATACAAAGACTTCATCACCTTCTTTCCGAACACGCCCGAGGCCGCCGAGGCCCAGATGAAGGTCGGCGATATCTACTTCCAGCAGATGGAGAAGCCCGACCGCGATCCGCAGAACGCCGTGAACGCCGAGCGCGAGTACCGCAACATGCTCGAGCAGTTCCCCGACTCTCCGCTGATCCCCAAGGCGAAGCAGAAGCTCCGCGAAGTGCAGGAAGTCCTGGCCCAGCGCCAGTTCGAGATCGGCCAGTACTATGCCTCCCGCGACAACTACGCCGCAGCCATCGCCCGCCTCGAAACCGTAGCCGACAGTTATCCGCTCTTTAGCCGCAGCGACGAGACGCTGATCACGATTGGCGACGCCTATGCGACCGAAGCGCAGAGGTTCTCCAGAAGCAATCTCTCGCCGGCCGCCCGCAACGAGCTGACGAAGTTCTACGACAAGCGCGCCGTCGCCGCCTGGAGCCGCGTCGTTTCGCACTACCCGATGGCGCCGCACGTTGAAGACGCCAAGGACCGCCTGATCGCGATGGGAGCTCCGGTTCCCGATCCAACGCCGCAGGCTCTGGCCGAAAGCCAGGCTGAGGAAGACAGCCGCGTTCCCGTGCACATCGGCAAGCGCGCGCTCGACCTGCTGAGCCGCGGGCCCGACACCGTTCATGCGGCCCGCGTCGGCGAGCCCTCGCTGCAGAGCCCGCCCCCGGTGCTCGCGCCTGAGGTCATCAAGCAGAGCACAGACGTGATGGTCGCCGCACAGAAGGGACAGCCGCTCCCGAACACGCCCGCGCTGAATCCGGCCGCCAACGCTGCGGAGGCTGCAGCGATCGCCAATGGAACGGCGCCGCCGCGCACCGGCCAGCCCGCCACCACGCTCACGCTCCAGGACGTGCAGGAAGGACAGGGCGGCGGCAATACCGGGAACTCCGTGACGGTTGAAGTGCCCAGCGCCAACACCGCTGCCGGAGAGGGCGCCACCGGCGCTGCCTCCACTCCAGCCGAATCCCCTGCGAATACCGCCCCCGCAGCGAACGCGCCGATCATCGCCCCCGTCGGCCCGACCGATAACAAGCCTCTGCCGGCCATCGAAAAGCCCGCCGAAGCCCAGCAGCAGATCAACGAAGTCCCCGCCGGCCAGCGGCAGGCGCAGGTCCAGACTGGAGCCAATGCCAGCGGCAAGCCGACGAAGAAGGCCAAGAAGGTGCCCTACGACAAGAACGACGAGTCGTCGAGCAAGCACAAGAAGAAGGGCGGCCTGCACAAGCTGAACCCGTTCTAGCTTGCCGCGCCACTTCCAGCCAGAGGGCCGCCTTCGGGCGGCCTTTCTGCTGGGCCGGATGCATCGCAAGCCCTGATCGTTTATGGTGAAAAGTTACATGCCTCAGCCCTCCAACACTGCTGCAGAGACCGCCACGTTGACGGAGAAGAACGCACCGCCGCGCGAACTGCCCAAGGCCTACGACCCGGCCGCCATTGAGGATCGCTGGGCGCAATACTGGGTCCGCGAGCGCCTCTTCGACGTCGCGACACCCGCACCTGGTTCAGGTGCGGCGCCGGCCTTTACCGTCCTGCTGCCGCCGCCCAACGTCACCGGCAATTTGCATATGGGGCACATGTTCGAGCACACCGAGACGGACATCCTCGTCCGCTGGCGGCGCATGCTCGGCCAGCCCACCGTCTGGGTTCCCGGCACCGATCACGCCGGCATCACCACCCAGATGCTCGTCGAGCGTCAGCTCACCGGCGAAGGCAGCTCCCGCCAGCAACTCGGCCGCGAGGCCTTCGTCAAACGCGTCTGGCAGTGGCGCGAGCATTACGGTGGCGCGATTCTCTCCTCCATGAAGCGCATCGGCGACACCGTCGACTGGTCGCGCGAGTACTTCACCATGGATGAAAACCTCTCGCACGCCGTGCGCGAGGCCTTCGTCCGCCTCTACGAGCAGGGACTCATCTACCGCGGCGCTTACATCGTGAACTGGTGCCCGCGTTGCCAGACCGCCATCAGCGATCTTGAAGTCGCACACGAAGAGCAGCAGGGCAAGCTCTGGGAGATTCGCTACACCGTCATCGACTCACCCGGCGAATTCGTCACGGTCGCCACCACCCGTCCGGAAACGATGCTCGGCGACACCGCCGTGGCCGTGCATCCGCACGACGAGCGCTACAAGCACCTCCACGGCAAGCGCCTCCGCCTGCCGCTCATCGGCCGCGACATTCCGGTGGTCCTCGATGAATGGGTCAAGATGGACTTCGGCACCGGCGCCGTCAAAGTCACGCCCGCGCATGATCCCAACGACTTCGCCATCGGACAGCGGCATCACCTCCCGGCCATCTCCGTGATGGACGAGACCGCGCACATGAACGCCGAGGCCGGCCCTTACCAGGGCCTCGACCGCTACGAAGCGCGCAAGCGCATCCTCCACGACCTCGAAGCCCAGGGACTGCTCGCCGCCACGCGCGATCACGTCAACGCCATCGGGAAGTGCGCCCGCTGCAATACGGTCGTCGAGCCGCGCCTCTCCACGCAGTGGTTCGTCGCCGTTAACAAGCCCGCCCGCGAAGGCGGCCCAACGATGGCCTCGCTCGCCATCGCCGCCGTTACCGTCGACGCGCACGGTCACAAGCCCCTCCGCTTCACGCCGGAGAACAACGAGAAGATTTACCTCGACTGGATGACCAACATCTACGACTGGTGCATCTCGCGTCAGCTCTGGTGGGGCCACCGCATTCCCGCGTGGCACTGCGCAGCGTGCCAGCAGATCACCGTCGCCCGTCAGGATCCAACAGCGTGCGCCCACTGCGGCAGCAAAGACATTACGCAGGAAACCGACGTCCTCGACACCTGGTTCTCCTCGGGCCTGCTGCCGGTCACCGTCTTCGGATGGCCGCCCGCCGACGGCAAGCCCACGCCCGACCTGACCGCGTTCTATCCCACGTCGCTGCTCGTCACCGGCTTCGACATTCTCTTCTTCTGGGTCGCGCGGATGATCATGCTCGGCTGCTGGTTCATGCAGGACGTTCCCATGCCGGACGGCACGCCGCGCCCGATCGATGAGATCGTTCCCTTCCGCGAGGTGTACATCCACGCGCTGGTCCGCGACGCCGACCGCCAGAAGATGTCCAAGACCAAGGGCAATGTCATCGATCCCGTCGAGATCGTCAACCGCTACGGCACCGACGCAGTCCGCTTCACGCTCGCTTCAATGGCTTCGCCGGGCACCGACATCGCCTTCAATGAAGCCCGCACCGAAGGCTACCGCGCCTTCGCCAACAAGATATGGAACGCCGCCCGCTTCATCTTCATGAACGTGGACCGCGCCCGTGAAGCCGGTATCGAAATCGATCCCACGGCCCTCGGCGAACCGCCCACCGCAGCCGACGACGCTCCGCTCGAGATGCGGTGGATCGCGGCGCGCACCAACTCCGTCGCCGCCGAAATCAACGCCGCCCTCGGCGAGTACCGCTTCCACGAGGCCGCCAATCTCGTCTACCAGTTCTTCTGGGGCGACTTCTGCGACTGGTACCTCGAAATCTCGAAGCTGCGCCTCGACTTCAGCGACGCCGCCGACAAGTCCACCACGAAAGCCGCACTCACGCTGCTCCTCCAAACGTTCGAGTCCGCTCTGCGCCTCCTCTCGCCGTTCATGCCCTTCCTCACCGAGGAACTCTGGCATGTGCTCTACAACGGCAATCCTCCGGCGAAGTCCATCGCTCTCACCCGTTATCCGCAGGGCTCCGCGCACTCGGACGATCCGGCGGAATCGGCCTTCGCACTGCTTCAGGAGCTCATCGTCTCGGTGCGCGCGCTGCGCAAAGACCTCGGCGTGGAAGAGAAAGCCGCCGTGCCGGTTCGCATCAAGCCCCTCGCGCCGCGGCTGCCCTTCGCGCAGAATCTCGAAATCATCCAGCGTCTGGCGCGTGTCTCCGCAATCGAAACGCTGGATTCTCTCCCCGACGGCATGCCCGTCCGCGCGACGCCGCAGTTCGACGTCCAGGTCGTCTACGAAAAGAAAGTTGATACCATCGCTGAGCGTGAGCGTCTGACCAAAGAGCTGGCCCGTTACGAAAAGGAGCAGGCCAACGCCAGCCGGCAGCTCAGCAACGAGTCATTCCTCGGCAAGGCTCCGGCGGCGGTCGTCGAAGGTCTGCGCCGTCGCGCCGCCGAACTGGAGATGCTGCTCGATAAAACGCGCAAAGCGCTGGAGGATCTGAAATAGAGCTATGGAATGGAAGACCCGGCGCATTGATGCCATCCTCGAGCAGGCCCTCACCGAAGACAAGGCCACCAGCGACCTCACCACAGCCGTCACCATCGATCCCGGCCTGCGCGCCACCGCCACCATCATCGCCAAAGAAGAGTGCGTGCTCTGCGGCGTCGGCTGCATTCCGCGCTTCCTCGAAATCTTCGCGCGCCTCGATGGCCGCAGCAGCGGCCGCTACGAAGTCGTCAGCCACCCGGAGATCTTCGATGGCGTGCGCCTGCGCAAAGGCCAGGCCGTCGCGGTCATCCGCCACAACGCGCGCGTCATCCTTGCCTGCGAACGCGTCATCCTCAACCTGATGCAGCGCCTCAGCGGCATTGCCACGCTCACCCGCCGCTACGTCGACGAAGTCGAACAGACCGGCGCCAAGGTCCTCGACACGCGCAAGACCATCCCCGGCCTGCGCATCCTCGAAAAATATGCGGTGCGCTGCGGCGGCGGCGAGAACCACCGGCTCGACCTCTCCGACGGCATTCTCATCAAGAACAACCACATCTCACTGGGCGGCGGCATCGAGAAGGTGCTCGCCAGCGCTCAGCAGAAGCGTCAGCCCGGCCAGACCATCGACATCGAAGTCCGCAATCTGCAGGAACTGGAACTGGCGCTCGACAACGGAGCGGAGTCGCTGCTCCTCGACAACATGTCGCCCTCCGAAGTGAAGAAATGTGTCGCGCTCATCCAGGGGCGTGGGCTCTCGGTGCCCGTCGAAGCCTCCGGCGGCATCACGCTGGAGAACATCCGCAAATATGCGCTTGCCGGCCCGGACTACATCTCCGTCGGCGCGCTCACGCACTCCGCCCCTGCCGTCGACCTGTCGATGCGCATCACCGCAGAGCTGTATTAGCCCGGTGTTCTCGGACGAATTCAATCTGGACGAACTGAACCGCGCCCTCGCCGGATCGCGCTTTGCCGGACACCTTCACTACTTCCCTTCAATCCCGTCGACGAACACCCACGCCATGCAGCAAGGCGACGCCGGCGCTCCCGACGGCAGCGTCTACGTCGCCGACGAGCAAACCGTCGGTCGCGGGCGCGGCGCGCACAACTGGTCCTCACCTCCCGGCTCC
>DASSKX010000524.1:0-4118 GCA_035689925.1 Acidobacteriaceae bacterium | reverse complement strand
ACCGGAAACGTCAATTTCGAAGAGGTCAGGGCGAAGAAGCAGCCTCTGCTCGAGGAAGCCGCCCGGAATTTCCTGCGCGAGCATTCAGCTGAGGAGTGGTCCAGCTACGAAGGGTTTTGCCGTCAAAACGGAACCTGGCTCGAAGCCTGGGCGCAGTTCACCGTTCTGCGCCGCCTCTTCAGCTACAAGCCATGGACGGATTGGCCTGATGAGTTCAAGCACCGCGATGCGCAGGCTCTCGACCGCCTCAACGCGGAGCATGGCGAGGAGCTGGCCATCGCGAGAGCGCTGCAGTTTGCCTTTGACCAGCAGTGGAGCGCGCTACGTGAATACTGCGCGGCGCGGGACATCCGCTTCATCGGCGACGTTGCCATCTTCGTCAGCTTCGACAGTGCCGATGTGTGGACCAATCCGGAGCTTTTCGAACTAACGCCCGAGCTGTCGCCGATCCGCGTCGCAGGCGTTCCGCCCGATTACTTCTCTGCCACCGGCCAGCGCTGGGGCAATCCTCTGTACCGGTGGGACGTGCTGGAGCAAAGCGGCTTCGCGTGGTGGGTGGATCGCATCCGGCGCGCGCGTTTCCTCTACGATCTGATCCGGCTCGATCATTTCCGTGGATTTGAGGCATATTGGGCCATTCCTGCTCACGAGGAAACCGCTGTAAACGGCAGCTGGGTCAAGGCACCGGGTGCCGCACTCTTCTCGCGACTGGGCCAGGAGCTCGGAGAACTTCCTTTCATCGCGGAAGATTTGGGCCTGATCACGAAGGAAGTGGATCACCTGCGAGACCAGTTCAACCTGCCTGGCATGCGCGTCCTGCAGTTTGGATTTTCCGATCGTGGTGCGCATTTGCACCTGCCGCATCGTTACATTCCAAACAGCGTCGCCTACACCGGAACCCACGACAACGACACCACGCGTGGTTGGTGGGAGCATGGAGCCACAGATGCGGAACGCGCCGCGGTTCGCGCCTACATCGAGGCCGATGGAGACGAGGTCGTGTGGCCTCTGATCCGCGCCGCCGCCACCTCGGTTGCCGAGAACTGCCTCTACCCGGTGCAGGACATCCTGGAATTCAGCAGCGACGCACGCATGAATGTCCCCTCGCGGCCCGAAGGCAACTGGAGCTGGCGCTGTCCGGAAAACGTGCTGACTCCGGCGCTGGCGGAAAAACTGGGCGCGCTCACCGAAGTCTCCGATCGCGACCGCAATGCGGTGGTCTAATCGCGCGCCAGCAGCGCGACAGGAAAATCCGCAAAAATGCTGCGCAGCGGAATCCGCCCCTGCTCTCCGACCCGCAGCACTGATCCGGTGAAGACATTTTCCATCGACACGCCGGCCAGTTCCGGAATCATCAGTTCCCCGTCTCCCCACACCGCGCCCAGCGGCAATTCGGGTCGCCCCTCCATGCGCGTGTAGGCGAATCGTGGCACGACGGCCAGCACGCGTCCTCCACGAAGAAAAGCGACAATGTGCTTCGCGCTGTCGCGGCTGACCTCAACTGGCGAATACGCGCCCTTGCGGAAGACCTCCGGCATGCGATTCCTCAACTGCAGCGCGCGGTGGATGGTCCACAGTTTCACCCGGCCGTCTTCCATCGTACGCAGCACCTCCCGGCACACTGCGGTCTCTCCCCGGCTCACCGCCTGCTCGCGCAGGCTCTCGAGAGCGCGGTGCCGCACCTCGTAATCGACCGGCCTTCGATTGTCGGGATCAACCAGGCTCAAATCCCACATTTCGGTGCCCTGATAGAAGTCCGGTACGCCGGGCGAGGCTACCTTCAGCACCACCTGCGCCAGAGAATTGATCGCTCCGAACAGCTTCAGCGACGGCAACATCTCCGACAGTGTCGTCACGAAGCGCGGCTCGACGCCCCGGGTATCGGGCATGATGATGCTGCGCACAAAACTGTGGACTGCCTCCACATAGGCCTGATTCGGGTTCGTCCAGCTCAGGTTGACCTTGGCTTCGCTGAGCGCCTTCGTCATGTACTGCTGGATGCGCTCGAGAAAATCGCGGCGCTCGTCATCGGACTTCATCTGCCATGGCCAGGCGCCCGCGAGCGTCTGGTAAATGAAGTACTCCTCGTTCGCGTCGGGAGCGACCCGTCCGTCTTCGAGCGTTCGCTTGAATCTCGCATTGCTGCGCACCCAGCGACGCACGAAAGAGGGCCACAACCAGCTCATCTCGGAAATGACATTCAGCCGGTTGCGCACGTCCTCGCTCCGCTTCGTGTCATGGGTCGACGTCGCGAGCATAGCGTCCGGCGTGCTCGCCAGGCGTTCCTGATTCGAACGATGGAATTCCTCCGTGCTGATGCCGAAGGCATCCATCGAACTGCCCACATCGTTCGAGGAGATGAAGCGGTTGTAGACATAGAACGACGTGTCCTCTACGCCCTTCGCCATAACAGGACCGGTGAGCTGCTGAAATTTCAGCGCAAAATACAGCTCCGCCTGATCGATGTCCGCTCCGGACCTGCCATGCAGCAGAAGCGTTTCTTCGAGGAAGTCGAACACCGACGCATCCATCTCGCGGTTACGCTCCTTGGCCCGCGCGATGGCCTGCCGGATTACAATGCGGTCGCGATTGGTGTATTGACCGCGGTCGTCGATATACGTCCGATAGACGGGAAAACAGGCGATCGTCTCGCGCACAGCGGTTTCCAGCAGGTCGTCGGTGAAATCGCGGGCGTGACGATTGGCTGAGGCGAGCCGGCTCAGCAGATTCGTCAGCACGTACACCTCGCTGGAAAGTGCATTGCGCATCACGTTCAGCCTGGACTGATACATAATCGTCGCCGGGTCCGGTCCGCCGCCGATCAGATTGTCGTAGAACTGCGTGAACTTCTCTTCGTTTTCCGCGGCGATGAAGACCTGATTTCCGTAGAACACGAAGTCATAGCCCGAGGTCCCGCGCACCGGCCACTCCGGAGGCAGAGCCTCGCCCGGCTCAAGAATTTTTTCAACGACTACATAGAGCGGCCCCGGCTCCGCTGCCCAGTTATGGCCGCGCATCGCGTCGAGCACGCGCACTTCGATGCCGTTTTCTGCGGTGGGCGGCTGCGGATCCTCGCCGGCGCATTGGCTCGCCACGGAAAGCAACTGCAGTCGAATTAAATACTGCCTTGGATTAAACAGGCCGTCGCAATGGTCAATCCGAAGACCGGTGACTTCCCTGCGCGCCAGCAGCCGGCGAATCAGACAATGTGTCGCCGCAAACACCTCCGGGTTCTCCATGCGCAGACCCACGAGGTCGTTGATATCGAAAAAGCGGCGGTAGTTGATTTCTTCCGCAGAAACACGCCAGTACGCGAGCCTCCACGGCTGCTGCTCCAGCATTTCGTGCAGGCGATCGAAACTGCGGGGATTTGCCTCGACACCGTTGATCCGTTCCAGCGCCTTCCGCACCGCAGGACGCATCTCGTCGCTGACCAGTGCCTGCCGAAGTCGTGGCTTCAATTCTTCGATTTGCTGCCGCCGCTGCGCGGCCAGGTTCCGATCGGCCGAAGAGTGCGGCGGGATGTGCGAGATGCTGCGCAGCAATTCGCGAAAGCTTTCGGGGATTTGCAGCTCGTCCCACTGCTCTTCAGGAAAAATCAGCAGAAGAGAGCGGGGGACGAGCGGAAGAACGTGGTCGAAGTAGCGGACGTGCAGTAACCCGTCCATCTCCACAACCTGAATCCGCTTCGCCTCAAGTTCAGCGCCGTATTGACTGCCCAGGATCGGCAGCAGCAGCTTATCCTGCATGTCGGGTTTCAGCGGACTCCAGTCAATGTCGAAGTAATCGGCATACCGCGAGGCGCGCCCGTTCAGCAGCACGTCCTGCCACCAGAGCGCGTCGTTACCGACGCCCATGTGGTTCGGCACAATGTCGAGCAGCAGCCCCACGCCGAGGCCGCGCAGCTGCGCAGCGAATGCCGCAAATCCCTCGTCGCCGCCCAGCTCGGGATTCAGCCGGTCGTGGCGCGTTACGTCGTATCCGTGGATACTGCCCTGCCGTGCTTCGAAGATGGGTGAGGCGTAGATGTCTCCGATGCCGAGCAGCTTGAGATATGGGAGGATCTTTCGGGCGTCGGCGAATGTAAAAGACCCGTGCAGTTGCAGGCGATACGTAGA
>DASSKX010000523.1:0-3979 GCA_035689925.1 Acidobacteriaceae bacterium | reverse complement strand
AGGTGTAACCTCCTGGCGCCGGATCGATGACAACGCGATTCCGGCGAGGGCCAAAATATGCGGTGCCTACGTCAACAGCGCGCTGGCAAGCGACGATGCCCGGCGCAGCGGATTCGATGAGGCGATCCTGCTGAACCAAAGCGGCCATGTGGCCGAGGGCGCGACCTGCAATCTGTTCATGGTCCGCGACCGGAAGCTGATCACACCGCCCGTGACAGAAAACGTGCTGGAGGGGATCACGCGCGACTGCGTGATGACCCTGGCGCGGCGGGAGCTGGGTCTCGACGTCATCGAGCGCCCCATCGACCGCAGCGAGCTGTATATCTGCGACGAACTGTTCCTCACCGGAACAGCCGTCGGTATTGCGCCGGTCGTGCGTGTTGACCATCGTCCGGTCCGGGATGCCGCCATCGGTTCCCTGACGCAGACGATCCGGCAGCTCTATTTCGACGCGGCGCTCGGACGGCTGCGAGCCTACCGGAACTGGGTCGTCCCGGTGGTCTCGCTCGAACTGGAAGAAGAAGCGCACGCCTCTTCGCTGGCAGGCAGCCATGGTCGCTAAGCGAACGTCCCGCGAACCGACGCGCGAATCGGAGGGTAAGAAGATGATGCTTGCGACAGCAGTGCAGGACAATGCCTACGACGTCGCCCTGACGAATTTCGAGACAGCAGCCGATGCGCTGGAACTCAGCCCCGACATTCGGGAGATGATCAAATACCCGGAACGCGTGCTGACCGTCAGCGTGCCGGTGCGCATGGACGACGGCCACATTCACCGCTTTGAAGCTTACCGCGTGCAGCACAGCTCGGTGCGCGGCCCCGCCAAAGGCGGCATCCGCTATCACCCGCAGGTCACGCTGGACGAGGTGAAAGCCCTCGCTACGTGGATGACGTGGAAATGCGCCGTGGTGAACATTCCTTTCGGCGGCGCGAAAGGCGGCATCACCTGCGATCCGAAACACATGTCCAACGGCGAACTGGAGCGCATGACGCGCCGCTACACCAGCGCCATCCTGCCGCTCATCGGGCCCGAGCAGGACATCCCCGCCCCCGACGTCTACACGAACCCGCAGACGATGGCCTGGATCATGGACACCTACAGCATGACCAAGGGCTATCCGATTCCGGGTGTCGTGACGGGCAAGCCGATCAGCCTTGGCGGCTCGCTGGGCCGCAACGAAGCCACCGGCCGCGGCGTCTTCTACACCGTGCTGAGCGCCTGCGAACATCTCGGGCTCCCGCTGCAGGGATCGCGCGTGGTGGTGCAGGGCTTCGGCAACGCCGGTTCTGTCGCAGCCCAGTTGCTGTATGAATCCGGCGCGATCGTGGTCGGAGTCAGCGACTCCAGCGGCTGCGTCTACAACCCGAAGGGGCTGAATATCCGTGAACTGATTCACATGAAGACGCTCACCGGACATGTCGGCGGATTCCCCGAGGGCGAAGCCATTGAGCCCGGCGAGTTGATGGCGCTCCGCTGCGAGGTGCTTGTCCCAGCCGCGCTGGAGAATGCGATCCACGGCGGCAATGCGGCAAACGTGAACGCCAGAATCGTCGCCGAAGCAGCCAATGGCCCGGTCACTCCGGCCGCCGACCGCATCCTCGAGGGCAAGGGCGTCTTCGTGATTCCCGACATCCTCTGCAATGCGGGTGGCGTCACGGTGTCGTATTTCGAGTGGGTACAGGACGAGCAGCACCTCTTCTGGGAGGCGCAGGACGTCTACAGCCGGCTCGAGCGCGTGATGAAGACGTCGTTCCGCGACGTGCTGAAAATCCACCAGGACCGCAAAGTCCCGATGCGCATCGCCGCGAACATGCTGGGCATTGGACGCGTGGCCGAAGCCGTCCAGATCCGCGGGATATATCCGTAGCTGGAATCGCAGAGAAGAGAGGCTTCGCCCCTGAGTGTCGGGATCGCGAAGCCTCTCATTCCCTGTATCCGGCTCGACGGCTATTCCTGTGCCTGCGTCCCGCTGTTCGGAGAGAAGCGCCGGCGCGCCAGGCTGAAGGCGGCAAGAACCTTCGCTTTGCCGCCGCGCGCAATGCGCCCGCGCTGCATGGAGCGAATCATGGCCGCCTGCCGCCGCGCCGCATCCGCCTGGATGCCGTTCGCGGCCAGGTCCG
Organism: Acidobacteriaceae bacterium; assembly: GCA_035689925.1. Classification (GTDB taxonomy): domain Bacteria; phylum Acidobacteriota; class Terriglobia; order Terriglobales; family Acidobacteriaceae; genus Palsa-343. Next base: position 1,858 of record DASSKX010000523.1, on the reverse strand, counting down.
CAGCCATACGGGTTTGTTCGGCGGCCTGGTCCCAGATGCGCAGGCGCATCAGGAGTTCTCCAAGCTTCAGCCGTGCGGCAAAGTTGTACGGAACCCTCCGCATCGCGTCGCGCAATTCCTGCTGGGCACCTCGCGCCATGGGACTGGCGCAGAGGACGATGCAGAGCAGCACGCGCAGTTCGGGAACCGCCGGCGCCACGGCAATGGCTTCGCGCAATTCTGCGATCAGCTGCTCCCGCTCTTCACTGCCGGGCATGTGCGGATCACGAAACATCCCCAGCAACTGGTGCCGCACGGAATCGGTCAGCACACACGGCAGGCCCAGCCATGCTTGTTCTTCCGGGAGCAGCGCAGTCAGAGGAGCCGTTGCAGCGCGCGCGACATCATCCATCGAAGATTCTCCGCAATAAGTGAGGGCAAAGAATCGGCAGCAGAACGCCCAGGACGCCTGCTGCCGGCTCGTTTCGTTACCAACGCTTCGGCAACTGCTCTATAACGCGGCCGCGTCCACCTCCCGGTTCCGAATGCGAAGGGCACCGTCGACGTTGTAGTAAAAGATCTTTCCGTCGCCGATCTTGCCGGTGTAAGCAGCTTCCTGGATCGCATCGATGGCGCGCTCGAACTGGTTATCATCGAGCACCACTTCCAGCTTGATCTTCGGCAGCAGTTCCACCTCGTATTCCCTTCCGCGGAAGGCTTCGGTGTGGCCCTTCTGACGACCGTGCCCACGCACTTCCGAGACGGTCATTCCGTCGATGCCGATCGCGGTCAGAGCGTCTTTGACAGCGTCGAACCGGCTGGGGCGAATAATGGCTTCGATTTTTCTCATAAGCTCCTCGCCTTATTCCTTCGCGAACGACATGGCACTAATGCTCTGGACAGCCGCTTCAGCAACGGGCTGAACCGTGAGGTCCCGCGGGGTTCCGTGGGGCGCAGCGAGCGAGGAAATCACGTATTCGGGATAAGCCGAAATCCCGTGCTCATGAAGATCGAGGCCATACAGTTCACCCTCTGCCGAGACGCGCAGCGTTCCGGTCAGATGGACCAGGTACATCAGAGCCAGGCCGACGGCAAAGGTGCACGTCGTGATGATGAAGCTGCCGATGAATTGCGCTTTCAGCAGCGTCCAGCCGCCGTGATAGAAGAGCCCGGCCAGCGGAGCAGAGTTATCCGGCCCCGTCGGCCCAGTCGCCCCGTATTTGCCGCAGGCGAACAGCCCAAGCGAGAGCGTGCCCCAGATGCCGCACATGCCGTGCACCGGAACTGCACCGATGGGATCGTCGATCCGCAGCCACTCCAGCAATTCGACGCCGGCGCACACCACGACACCTGCGACTCCACCCAGCAGGATCGATCCCGTAGGACTGACCCAGTAGCAGGGACATGTAATCGCCACCAGCCCGGCCAGGAAGCCGTTGACGGTGAAGCCGATGTCCCACTTCTTCGTGGAGAACCAGGCGTACATCATCGCCGTCAGCCCCGCCGCGCAGGCAGCCAGCGTGGTATTCGCCGAAACGCGCCCGATACCTGCGAAATCCATGGCGGACAAGGTTGAGCCAGGATTGAAGCCGTACCAGCCGAACCAGAGGATCAGGCCGCCGGAGGCAGCGATGGTCAGATCGTGCGGCAGCATCGGCGCTCCACCATCGCGCTTGAACTTGCGGCCCAGCCGCGGTCCGAGAACGATCGAGCCGGCCAGCGCAATGAACCCGCCGATGGTGTGAACCACCGTTGATCCGGCAAAGTCATGAAAGCTCTGCCCCAGCTTCGGCAGAAAAAATCCGGCCGCGCCCATCGTGGCGAGGAAACCATCCGGACCCCACGCCCAGTGGCCAATGATGGGGTAGATAAATCCCGA
>DASSKX010000522.1:0-2346 GCA_035689925.1 Acidobacteriaceae bacterium | reverse complement strand
AGTTACTTCGCTTAGAACGCGGGTGGTTGCGGGTTCGAGTCCCGCCGTGAGGGTAACCTTGCGTAGCTCAATGGCAGAGCACCTTGTACTGTTGTCGACTTATTCCCCGGCCCTAAGTTCCGGCCTATGCCGGTTAGGAGGGCTTGCCTATGGGCAAGGTCAACATTAAAGGCGCGACTCCCGTCGGTTCGGCATCGCTGTGCCGCACATGCAGTCACGCGCACATCCTGAGCGGCTACCGCGAATCGGAGATGATGGTCGTCTGTACGGCCACCTATCCCGATTTCCCGGTCCCGTTCATCGTGCGCGAATGCACCGGCTACAACGACAGAAACCGCCCCGACTGGGACGCGATGGAAAAGCTGGCCATCAACGTCGCACCGGTCAGCTTCGCCAAAAAAGTCGGCTTCAACACGCCCGCTTCCGGGCGCGACGCCGAACTTGCATCACGCAACGATTAGCACTGACCCGCCGGTGGCGCAGACGACGGATACTTCGATCGGTAGAAGGCCGCTCAAAAGGCGGAAGCGCAGGTTCGAATCCTGCCGCGAGCGCAGGCTCGCGCAAATACCGTCGACGATTATTCCCCGGTAGGCTTTTTTTGCAAGGAGGCCAACATGGCACGACTCAACATCCTCAAGCTCAGCCACCCGGCGCGCCCGCGTACCCACGAAGGCGCGCCGGCCCGGCGCATCACCGACGAGCAGGCGCTGCGACGCAGTGTCCTCGCCTGCCTGCTCTGGGAGAGCCAGTTTTACGAGGACGGCGTGGAGATCGCCGGCCGCATCCGTGAGCTGGTCCCGAAGGTCGAGCCCGCAAAGGTCGCCGCGCTGGCCGTCGAGGCGCGCACCGCCATGAAGCTGCGTCACGCGCCGCTGTTGCTCGTCCGCGAGATGGCGCGGCACGCGATGCACCGCGGTCTGGTGGCCGATACGCTCGCGCGTGTTATCCAGCGTGCCGACGAGCTGGCGGAGTTCGTGGCCATCTACTGGGCTGAGGGGCGCGCGCCGCTTTCCGGCCAGGTGAAGAAGGGCCTCGCCGCTGCGTTTCCGAAGTTCGATGCCTACGCGCTCGCCAAGTACGATCGCGCCGGTGTCGTGCGCCTGCGCGACGTGCTCTTCCTCTGCCACGCGAAGCCGCGCGACGGCGAGCAGGCCGAAGTCTGGAAGCGCCTGATCGACGGCACGCTCGCTTCGCCGGACACCTGGGAGGTCGCGCTCTCCGCCGGAGGCGATCAGCGCGAGCACTGGGAGCGTCTGCTCGCGGAGCGCAAGCTGGGCGCGCTGGCTCTGCTGCGGAACCTGCGCAACATGAAGCAGGCGGGCGTCCGCGAGGATGTCGTGCTCGCGGCTCTCGACCGCATGAAGACCGACCGGGTGCTGCCGTTCCGCTTCCTCGCGGCTGCGCGGTACGCGCCGCAGTGGGAAGGGCCGCTGGAGGCTGCGATGTTCCGTGCGGTCGCCGAGCGCGAGAAGCTGCCCGGCCACACCGTGCTGCTCGTCGACGTCTCCGGCAGCATGGTGGCTCCGTTGTCGCGCCGCTCCGAAATGCTGCGGACCGACGCAGCGTACGGACTGGCGATCCTGCTGCGCGAGATCGCGGAGAAGGTCACGGTCTACACCTTCTCCGACCGGCTCGTGCGCGTGCCCTCGCGGCGCGGCTTTGCTCTGCGCGATACGCTCGAGCACAGCCAGCCGCACAGCGGCACCCAGCTCGGCGCCGCGCTCGATGGCATCGACGAGCCGTACGACCGCATCGTCGTCATCACCGACGAGCAGTCGCACGATCGCGTTCCCGCGCCGAAGGGCACGGGCTACGTGATCAATGTGGCCAGCTACAAGAACGGCGTCGGCTATGGCCCGTGGACGCACATCGATGGCTGGAGCGAAGCGGTCATCGAGTACATCCGCGAGCTGGAGTGGTCCGAAGCTGCATAAACCAAAGCCGGCGGGGACTTCATTCCTCGCCGGCTTTTTTTGTGGACGCGCAACCGCCTCTCAGTGCCGGAAATGCCGCATCCCGGTCATCACCATCGCCAGCCCCAGCCGATCAGCCGCCTCAATCACTTCCTTATCCCGCACCGAGCCGCCTGGCTGGATCACCGCCGTTGCCCCTGCCGTCGCGACCGCCTCCAGCCCATCCGGAAACGGGAAGAACGCATCCGACGCAGCCACGCATCCGGCCAGCGGCAGCACCGCCTTCATCGCGCCGAACTTCGCCGCATCCACGCGGCTCATCTGCCCCGCGCCAATGCCGATCGTCTGCCCATCGCGCGCATACACAATCGCGTTCGACTTCACGTGCTTGCAGATCCTCCACGCAAAGAGCAGCGATGATAACTCCTCT
>DASSKX010000521.1:0-8230 GCA_035689925.1 Acidobacteriaceae bacterium | reverse complement strand
GCTCCGCAGGGCGTGCTGGCCGCGTTGTTCCGATTCGCGACGGCGATGGCGCGGATTTTGCGGCCGGCGCCGCTCTCGCTGATCGCGCGGAACAGCGCGTTGCGCTCGGCGCAACTGCTCAGGCCATAGGAGACGTTCTCCACGTTGCAGCCGGTAACGATGGCGCCGTCGTCGAAGAGCAGGGCCGCCCCTACGTAGAACTTCGAATACGGTGCGTAGGCATGGCGTGCCGCTTCGAGAGCCGCCTCGCACAGGCGATCGAGGAGTTCCGGATCCAGACTGGACATTCGTTTATGAGGCTAATGGACGCGAGGGTGCGAGGCAAACGTGACGGTAGTCATCCAGGAGTGACGATTAGTGGATGGTCTTCATCCGCCGCTGGAGGTAGTCCATCAGCAGGTACTCACCGAGGGTCTGCGGCGTGGTGAAGTAGGCCTTGCCTTTGCACATCTGGGTCACCTTCTGCACGAACTGCACCAGGCCGAAGTCCGACGCCAGCATGAAGGTGTTGATCATGATGTTCTGCCGCTTACAGCGCGATACCTCCTCGAGCGTCTCGCTGACGACGAGCGGGTCGAGGCCGAAGGCATTTTTGTAGATACGGCCGTCGGCCAGCGTGAGGGCGGAGGGTTTGCCGTCAGTGATCATGACAATCTGCTTCATGTCCTTACGCTGGCGCTGCAGGATGCGCTGCGCGAGGCGGAGACCTTCGCGCGTATTTGTGTACCAGGGGCCCACCTTCACGCGCGCCAGTTGCGAGACGGGCATTTCTTCTGCCGAGTCGTGAAAGAGTACCAGCGAGAGTGTGTCGCCCGGATACTGCGTGCGAATCAGGTGCGCCATGGCCATCGCCACCTTTTTCGCGGGCGTAAAGCGATCCTCGCCGTAGAGGATCATGGAGTGGGAGCAGTCGAGCATGACCACGGTCGCGCAGGAGCTTTGGTATTCGCTCTGGTGCACCTGCAGATCCCTGTACTCAATGTTGAGCGGCAGCGTGAGCCCTTCGCGTGCAATCGCGGACTTCAGCGTTGCTCCCGCGTCGAGGTTCAGGGTATCGCCGAATTCGTAGGGCTGTGAACCGCCGCTGGTTTCGACGCCTGTTGCCCAGTACCGCGTGTCGTGACGGCCGAACTGTGCCTTGCCCAGCGAGCCGAGCAGATCGCGGAGCGTTTTGTAGCCGAGAAAATCGAGGCTCTTATCGGTGACCTCGAAGCGCACATCGCTCTGGTTGTCGCCCATCTGCCCCGTGCCGCGCGAGGGTTCGGCCGATTGTTGCGGGCGATTCGTGGAGATGTAGTTTTCCTTTTCCAGACGATCAATCAGCTTATCAATCAACTCGTCGAGGCGCCCCTCGGCATTCATCTGGTCGATTTTTTCCTGCATCTTCTGGTCGAAGCTGTCGCCCTGCTCCAGCGCGCGCCGCAGCGCCTCGCGCAGATCGTCGAGTGTCTGGTCGAGGTCCTGAAACTCCGTCCACGGGTTCTGGAATCCAGAGTCAAGCAGGTAATCCGAGAGCGCCTTGAGCAGGTCGTCCATGCTCATTTCGTTGCTCAGGTCACCGGTGAACTTTGTGTAGCGAACGCTCTTCATAGAAAAGCCGGTAGTCGGTGGCCGGTTGCTTGTAGCCAGTCGGAGTTCGCCAGGCTACTGGCTACCGGCGACAGGCTCAGTTAAAGCTTCCTCGACGCGTTCTGCGCGTCTGCCATTGCTCGTATTCGCGCTCGGCTTCGACACGCTCCGCCGACTTGTCCTGCTGGCGACGCTGTGCCGAGAAGCTGCGCTCTTCATTGCGGCTGATGCGGTGATGCGCGCACATTCCTTCCAGCAAAAACTCAGCGGCCGCGGTGATCAGTTCCGGCGGATCGTTCGGCTTCACACCGAGCGAGGTCAGTTTCTCCTGGAGTCCCTGGATCTGCTTCAGTTCTTCGGCGGTCGTCTTCGCCGACTGATCGTCGGAAATCTTCACGGTGCCGCCCAGGTTGAACCACTGCTCGATCTGCTGCGTGTTCACCCCGCTGAAGTATTTGTCGAAGACCTTGCCGATCGCCGCACGCACGATGTCGCGGACGACGGTGTCGGCGCCTTTCATCTCGCCCTCGTACTCCAGTTCCAACTTGCCGGTAATGCCGGGCAGCGCCGTATAAAGGTCGCCAATGCGCGGAGCCACACGCGACTCGCCGTGCAGCAGCGCGCGACGCTCGGCATTGGAAACCGCCAGTTCCGTCGTCGCAATCGGCAACCGCTGGCTGACGCCGCTGCGCTTGTCCACCTTCTTGTCTTCGCGCGCGGTAAAAGCCACCTGCTCGATCACTTCGCGGAGGTACTGCGGAATCTCCACGTCGCCCGATTCGCGATCGGTCCAGGCCTCCTGCGCGGTGATGGCGATTCCCTCTTCCAGCGTCTCGGGATAATGCGTGCGGATTTCCGAGCCGATGCGGTCTTTCAGAGGGGTGACGATCTTGCCGCGTGCCGTGTAGTCCTCGGGATTGGCGCTGAAGACCAGCGCCACGTCGAGTTCCAGCCGCACGGGATACCCCTTAATCTGCACGTCGCCTTCCTGCATGATGTTGAACAGCGCGACCTGGATTTTTCCGGCGAGGTCCGGCAGCTCGTTCACAGCGAAGATGCCGCGATTGGCGCGCGGCAACAGCCCGTAATGCATGGTCATTTCGCTGGACAGGTCGTGTCCGCCGCGAGCGGCCTTGATGGGATCGAGATCGCCGATCAGGTCGGCCACGGTGACATCGGGAGTCGCCAGCTTTTCGACGTAGCGCTCGTCCCGCGAGAGCCAGCCCAGCGGCGTCTCATCGGCGCGCTCGGTCACGAGGTCACGGCAGCGGCGGCACAAGGGCAGGTATGGGTTGTCGCGGATCTCGCAGCCGGCAATGTAGGGCAGGTGCTCATCGAGAAGCGCCGTCAGGGCGCGGAGGATGCGGCTCTTCGCCTGGCCGCGCAGACCGAGCAGGATAAAGTTTTGTCGCGAGAGCACAGCGTTGACAATCTGCGGAACCACAGTGTCTTCATAGCCGATGATGCCGGGGAAGACGGCTTCCTTTGAACGTAGGCGCGCCATCAGATTTTCACGCATCTCGTCTTTCACACTGCGCGTGCGCAGGCGCGTTTCGCTGTACTGTTTGCTGCTGCGCAGTTCTCCGAGGGTTTGCGGCAGATGCACCACCTGCGGCGCATGCGCCTGAACGGTCTGTCGAGTGGCCATGGTGACTCCTGTCCCTGAGATGCGCAGCAGTTCAGTTGTTGGACGCGCCTGGTGGCCTGTCCGTCTCAGTTGGGGATCGCCGGGCCGGCGGATGGCTCTCCGGCGACACTGCGCAGCTTCGGCAGCATTTCATTGTAAAAGTCGCGGAGCTTCGTAGTGCGGTCCGCGTCAGAACGGCTTCCGAGCAACTGCTGCTTGAAGCCGAGGTCTGAGGGTAACGCATCTGCCAGCTGAAATGCTACCGGACGGTTCAGATCCAGGTGGATAGCGGGCGGCTCGATGCCGGCCAGGTGGAGGGTGGCGTAATGGAGCGCGGCGCATTCCTCGCGCTGCGGCCGCGTAGAACGCGCGCCATCGTCATCGAAGTACTGCACCTCGGCCTGCAGAAAGTCGCGCGAGCTGTCCAGGGCCTCAATCTCAAACCGCCGCATACCCTCGCAGAGAATGTCCATGCGGCCATCGGGATAGCGCTCCACCACTCGGACGACCCGGGCCGTGCAGCCGATCAGCGCCATCTGTTCCCCCTCGGCACGGACGACCCCGAACGGCGCGCTGGCGGCGAGACATTCGCCGACCATCTCGCGATAGCGCTCCTCAAAAATATGGAGCGGGAGCGCCGAACCGGGGAACAGCACCATGTCGAGCGGAAAGAGCGGGATTTTCATGACACGCCATTATGCTCGCGCCTGGTGTCCATGGCGCAGCGCAACTGAGGTTTATTTTTCGGATGCCGGGAGAGCCAGGCCGGGCGGGCGTCATGTGCCGCCAGGTGTTGTTACTCGGGCATTTCCAGCTCGTCCAACATGGCCTGCATTTCGCGCAAAGCATGCTGGTTACCGGTACGCCGGGCGCATGCGGTGCCGTCGATCAGGCGCTGTTTGGCCTCGGCCTGCCTGCCGGCGCGTGCGAGCGTCTGCGCGGACATAAAGTAGGCCGCCGTGTAGTCCGGATGGTCGGCGAGCAGGCGGTCGAACTCGCTGAGCGCCGTCTCGGTTTCTCCCTTGCCGGCAAATTCCATAGCGAGGCCATAGCGCGCAAACGCGTTCTGAGGGTCCTGTTCGAGGATTTCGCGGAGAGTGGCAATCTTGTCCATGTGCTCCTCTATGATTCCCTGGCGAGCGGTATAGAAGCAAAGCGGCCGCGCGCTGCGGATCTCTTCTTTGCGTCCATAGCTGCCGAAACCGTAAGCTAAAGGAAAGGAGAGCCGCGCAATGGAGTTGAACGGCCCCGCGCTGCCCGCGCGCACTGTGGCCCATTCACAGTCGGAGATGACTGAGCTGATTTTGCCCAACGACACGAACACACTGGGCAATTTGCTTGGCGGCCGGCTGATGAATTTTATCGATCTGGTCGGCGCCATGGCCGCATATCGCCACGCGCGCAGCCACGTCGTAACCGCTTCGATGGAGCACATCGACTTTATCGCGCCGGTGCATGTGGGCGATCTGGTCATCCTGAAGTCGTCGGTGAACCGGGCCTTCAAGACGTCGATGGAAGTTGGCGTGAAGGTCTGGGTCGAAAACACGCTGGCCGGCATCCACCGGCACGTCGCGTCGGCCTATCTGACATTTGTCGCGATTGATTCCCAGGGGCGGCGGGTTCCGGTGCCGCCGTTACAGCTGGACAGCGAGGACGAGAAGCGCCGCTTCGAAGACGCCGGACGGCGCCGCGAGATCCGCGAGTCCGAAGCGAGACGCCGGCACATGCCGAAATTCGAACCCGCCACGCCGGTCAAAGCCTAACGTTCGCCAACCCGGCGCACAAATGCGCCAGAAGGATTCTGCAATGGCACACGGCCATCCTGCTCCTCCGCCGCCCACCTCAATTCCGGGCGTGAAGTCCATCGTTGCTATTGGGTCAGGTAAAGGCGGAGTTGGAAAAACCACGCTCGCGGTGAATCTGGCCATTGCCCTGTCGAAGCTCGGCAATAAAGTGGGGCTCATCGACGCGGATATCTACGGTCCCAATGTTCCGCTGATGATGGGCAGCAGTCGACAGCCGACGATTGGCCCAAACAACCAAATCGAGCCGAATGTCGCCCACGGGGTGAAGGTGATCTCCATCGGGTTCATCTCTCCCGGCGACAAGCCACTGGTGATGCGTGGCCCGATGCTGCACCAGATCATCCGGCAATTTCTGCAGCAGGTGCAGTGGGGCGAACTGGACATCCTGCTGATCGATCTGCCGCCGGGCACGGGAGACGTTGTTATTTCGCTCGTTCAGACAGTGCCGCTCACAGGAGCGGTCGTCGTCTCCACGCCGTCTGATGTTTCGCTGCAGGATGCGCGGAAGGCGCTCGAGATGTTTCACCAAGTGAACGTGGAGGTGCTCGGGATCGTCGAGAACATGAGCCACTTCACCTGTCCGCACTGTCACAAGGAGATCGACATCTTCTCCCGCGGCGGGGCGGAGCGCACGGCAAAGCAATTCGATATTCCGTTCCTCGGATCGGTGGAACTCACGCCGGAAATCCGCCAGGGCGGCGATACGGGCGTACCCGTGACCCTGGCAGGCCCCAATTCGCAGCATGCGGCGCAGTTCTATGCAATCGCCAGTCATCTGGCAGAGCGGGCGCAGGCGCGAGCCGAGAAGGCTCAGAACATTTTTGAGATCAGCTGACGACCGTGGTGGAATAATCCGACAGCACAGGTGCGGGAGTTTTGGGCGCCGACAATAGAGCTTTTACCCGCTCCAAAATGAAGGTTGGATGGATCGGCTTCGCCATGATGTCGAAGATGTGGCCCTTGCGGGCCGCCTCTTCCAGCAGCACGTGCGTGCGCTCGTGCCCCGAAACCAGCAGGATGTGGCACTCGGGGTGATTCGCCTTCAGAACGATCGCCAGGTCAATGCCATTCATTCCGGGCAAGTTAACGTCAAGCAGCGCCATGTCAGGGACGTACGCGGCGATGCTTTCGATGGCCTCTTCAGCGGAATACGCGACACGCGCGTTATAGCCATGCATGCGAAAGATGACCGCCAGAGTGTCGGTAATGGCCTGGTCATCGTCGACTATGAGAACGGTATTCGTAAAAATAGGGCCGGTCATACTAGACCTCACGTGGGTAGATGCAAACGGGGTGCCATGACGAGCACGAAAAAGTCACATATTTTCGCTTTTGTGCTTCGGGCCGCCATATCGCGCCACTTTACCAAATCCTGCGGGCTGTGGCAGCATTCGCCTATTGGAGGAAATTTTCATGTCGCAAATTTCCCGGCGCGATTTTCTTGTCACCGGAGCCGCAGCAGGCGCTCTGGCCACCCTCGGCACGCTTCCCCTTTCCGCTGAACAGCAGGCCGCAACGGAGTGGGTAACGCTCGGAAAAAGCGACGTGAAAGTCACGCGCCTCGCATTCGGAACGGGCAGCATCAGCGGCGCCGTGCAGCGCGAACTTGGACAGGAAGGGTTCAACCGGCTGGTCCGCCATGCTTATGACCGCGGTATCCGCTTCTTCGAAACCGCCGACAGCTATGATGGCATGCACGAAATGCTGGGCGTCGCGCTCCAGGGTATTCCCCGCGACAGTTATCGCCTGATGACGAAGGTGACGACCTTCGACGGCGAGGATCCGCAGAAGAAGATCGATAACCTGCGCCGGCAGATCCGCAGCGATTATTTCGACATTTTGCTGCTGCACTGGCAGCACAACGGCACGTGGGTGCAGGATACCCGCCACTGGCAGGACGCCGTGCTTGTCGCGCAGAAGCGCAATGCGGTCGTGGCTCGCGGCGTTTCCGTCCACGGATTGCCGGCCCTGCGGCAGGTGCCCGGGTTCGACTGGCTGCAGGTGGCGATGATTCGCGTGAACCACAAAGGCAGCCATATGGACGCCGAAGTTGCGGATGTTCCGGAGCCGGGCAATGTGCCGGAAGTGGTGAAGCATGTCCATCAGTCGAAGGCGGCCGGCATGGGCATCATCAGCATGAAGCTGATCGGCGAAGGTTCCTTCAATCGTGAAGACCGGCAGAAGGCCATGCGCTTCGCTTTCCAGAACGCGAAAGTGGACTGCGTGACGGTCGGCTACAAGAACAACAACGAAATTGATGAGGCGATCGAGAACATCAATCTCGCCTACGCGTAACGAAAGGTTCAGCCTGAGGCAGCGCCGGCCCACTCTTATCACCAGCTGAGAGTGGGCCGGCGTTTTTACGGCGTGAGACTAAATGGCCCGCAGCAGCATGCAGGTGATGTCGTCGTGCTGTGGCGCGTTCTGGGCGAATCGGTCGATATCCGCCAGGATGGCCTGCAGCAGCAGCGCCGGCGACGAGGCTGCGCCCCAGTGCAGCATGGTCAGCAGGCGGTCTTCTCCGTACTGCAGCTGGGTAAGGTTTTCTGCCTCAATGACGCCGTCGGTGAAGGCCGCGACCCAGTCGCCAGGCGCAAGCTGCACCGTGGCAGACTCATACGGCGCGTTGTCCATCACGCCCAGGGGCAAACCGCCCGCGGTGAGCTTCTCCACCGATCCGGAGGCGCGCATCAGTAGCGGCTCATTGTGGCCCGCATTGATGTAGGTCAGGGTGCGGGCTGCGGGGTCATACTCTGCGATGAAAGCCGTGGTGAAGCGGCGTCCGTTCTGGCTATTTGTGCAGGCATAGGTGTTGATCTTCGAGACGAGGTCGACCAACGTCGTACAGGCGGCGCTCAGCGTTTTGAGGCTTGCCTGGAAAGTAGCCATGAGCATTGCGGCCGGGACACTCTTTCCGGCGACGTCGGCAATCGCGACAAGAAACGTGGGATTCGCTCCCTCGCAGGCCGGACGCGGGAAGATGTCGTAGAAATCGCCGGCGACGGTGTTTGCTGCGCGGGTGGCAAAAGCAATTGCCAGCCCCGGTACTTCGGGCGGAGCAGAAGGAAGGAGCCACGCCTGGATTTCCTTCGCGATCTGCAGATCGCGTTTCATGACCACGCGATCGCCTACCTCCATCAGCAGCAGGACGAGCAGCAGCAATCCACCCCAGAGGCCGCCACCGATACGGATGCTGACTCCATGGCCGTCCGCACCCGCCCAGGAGCCT
>DASSKX010000520.1:0-8047 GCA_035689925.1 Acidobacteriaceae bacterium | reverse complement strand
AGTCGGTCACGCTCAATGGCAAGCCGCTCGACCGCTTCTGGCTGACGCATGGTGAGGTGATGGCAGGCGGTACGCTGGTCTTCGAGATGACGGACCGGCCAAGCCATGCCTGGCCGCCTTCGTCGGGCAGATTCCCTGCTTTTTCTGGGGCACAGAACAGCGGTTCGCATTGACCCTGATGAAGGTCATCCGGACCGGGGAGGTGTTCTTGCGCGCGTGGGTGCGGCGATTCCTGATTGTGAGCGCAGTGGTAGCAGCGGCGGTTTGTGCAGGGGCGGCGCGGCATGGCTCCGGCGCGATCCATCCGGGTGCGGTGTGGCTCGATAACCGGGGAAAGGAAATCCAGGCGCACGGGGGCGGAATTCTGCATCAGGGCAGGACGTATTACTGGTTTGGCGAGGACCGGTCGCAGGGCAATGATCCGGACAAGCGGTACGTCGCGTGTTATTCGTCAACGGATCTCGCACACTGGCGCTTTCGCGGGCAGGTGCTGCAGCTTGCGAATCCGGAGAACCCCGGCTTTGCATTTGTGCTGGAGCGGCCGAAGGTGTTCTACAACCAGCGCACGAAGAAGTACGTGATGTACATGCACCTCGACGATGCGAAGTATAAGCTGGCGCGGGTTGGAGTGGCGGTGAGCGACAAGGTGGACGGCCCGTATCGTTATCTCAAGAGCTTTCGACCGCTGGGGCAGGAGAGCCGCGACATCGGCCAGTTTGTCGATGACGATGGCTCGGCGTATCTGATCTTCGAATCGCGGCCGACGCATGGGTTCTTCATCGCGAAGCTCTCCGACGATTATCTGAATGTGGAGAAACAGGTCAGCTTTATCCCGGTGCCGCTGGAGGGCGGTGCGGTCGTTCACTTCAAGGGACGGTATTACGTGATGGGGTCGCACTTGACGGGGTGGCGTCCGAATCCGAATGTCTATGCTGTGGCGCCGACACTTGCGGGGCCGTGGAGCGCGATGAAGGATATCGCTCCTCCTGAGACGAACACGTATGATTCGCAATCGACGATGCTGCTGAAGGTGCCGGGGAGCAGGACGGAGACGGTGATCTACATGGGGGATCGCTGGAATCCGCACAAGCTTTGGGACTCGCGCTATATCTGGATGCCGCTGGAGATGGGCGACGGCACAATGCATCTTCCGGAGCCGCGGCCCTGGAGCATCGACGTAAGGACGGGAGAGGTCATGATGGCTCCAGCAGGTGTGAGTGCAGTTCCAGCGTCGACGCGAGAAGCGCTCCGCGCCGGTGCTCAGGAAAAGTGAGTTTGATCCGTCGTGTTCCCTTCCGCCGGCTCTGAAATCGGCCGCAACCTGCTGCGTGTTGCGTCTCGCATCCGTTTGGCTCAGCGGTCCGGGGGCGGTTGCGCGACGTTGATCAACGCAGTGAACTCGACAGCCCGGACCGCGGATGGACGACGCTGAACATCAGAATGTCAGAGTCGCAGCCAGCTGAAGAGCACGGCCTCCGCCGGAACCGGTGACGTGCCCATAGTCGCTGCTGGTCAGACTGGTGTTCGGATTATTGAACGTCGGGTGATTGAATGCGTTGAAGGCATCGAGCCGAAGCTTGAGGCTCGTCTGCTCGTGAATCGGGAAACTGCGCGCGAGCATTCCGTCGAAGGTGACGGATCCGGGGCCGCTCCAGGCGTATCGGGCGACATTGCCGAGCACCGGGCCGGTGGGCGTGACGAAGGCCGTTGTATCGAACCATGGGCTGTCGCCGATTCCCTTCAGGCGGCGGAACGGCTTGACCTGATTGGGAACCTGGGTATTGCCAGGAGCGTTCAGCTGGCTGCCGCTGGCGGTCAGGTGCAGAGGCGTGCCGCTCTGGATGTAACTGAGGGCGCCGATTTCCCAGCCGCCGGCGAGCCATCCGGCGGCGCCATTCTGCAGATAGGACCGTCCTTTGCCGAAGGGCAGCTGATAGATGCCGCTGCCCGCCCAGGTAAACTCGCGGTTCCAGCTCATCAGAGAGTAGTTGCGATGCGGATCAATATAGAAGTCGAAGCCGCCGAGGCCGCCGCCTGTGGAGTTGAAGCCCATGCCTTTCTGCCAGGTGAAGGATGAATCCACCTGCAGGCCCTGCGCGAAGCGATGCTTGAGGCGCGCCTGGAGTGAGTTGTAGTTGGTGCTGGTTTGCTTCGGCAGCAGTTCGATGGTGGCCGTGGTTTTCCAGGGTGCCTTGTTATAGGGCTGGCCTTTGGAGCCGGCGCCGGGAATCAACCCTGCATTGAGATTCCAGTTGCCAGGAATCTCTCGGCCTTCGTTGCCGACATATGCGACGTCCGCGACCCAGCTTCCGAGTTGCTGTTCGAGGGTGAGGTTATAGGACATCACGTACGGGTCTCTGTATTTCGTGTTGACGTGGACCCAGTTCTGATTCGGCAACGTTGAGGCATCGATGATGCCACTGGAAGGAATCGGGACAACCGGCGGCGGCGGGAATCCGCCGGCCAGGGTCACGGGTGTGCCATCGGTGTACTGCGCGGTCGTGTAGCTGCTGGACGAGTTGAAAGCCACGTTCTGACGAACCGGATAGTTGAAGGCGTAGTTATTGTCCTGGAACGGGGTATGGCTGATACCAAAGCCGGAGCGAACGACCGTATGCGACGCAGGGCGCCACGCGACGCCGACGCGCGGCTCGAAGTTCGTTCCGTTGACCTGCATGCCAAGATTCATTGGAACATTGCCGTAGCCGGCAATCTGCAGGGTGTTGCTCGCCGGATCGTACTGGGAGAACCAACCCTTTCGCTCCGGATTCGCCGGAGGATAGAACTCCCACCGCCCGCCATAGGTGAAGGTGAGGGACTTGGTGGCCACCCAGGTGTCCTGCAAAAAGATGAAGTACTGCGTCTGACGCCAGGATGCGTAATTGACATTGACGTCGCGGCCCACCTGGCTGGGGTCGTCGATGAGGAAGCTGGCGAAATCGTTCGCAAAGCTGGTCTTGGTTCCGGAACTGCCGGTCTTGTTCGCGGTTTGGCCATCACGATAGCGGAAGATGCCGCGGGGGCTGAAGGTCTGCCCCTGGCGAAGGTCGTCGCGGACGCGGCGCAGTTCGAAGCCAGCCTTGATGGAGTGATTGCCGACAATCTTCGTCCAGTTATTCACCAGGTCGATGTTGGTTTCCGCCCGCACCCAGGGCAAGCTGGCGCTGTAGCCGACCATCGGCGAGCTGAGGCCTGCGATGTCGATGCCAACCAGTCCGCTGGTGTAGGCGTCCAGATTGACGCCGGGCACGCCGAGACTGGTTGAGTCGTTCTTGCCGTAGTCCGCTTCCTGAGCGATGTTGCGGTAGTGGTCGATGCCGCCACGGAACTCGGCAATCAGCGTGGGCGAGAAGACCTGGGTGTACTCGATGGCGGGCGTCCACACGGTGTTGATGCCGTTGCCTTCGAATGCCCCGGCGATCGGCCCGCCTGCGGCTCCGAAGATGGGCTGCTGCACGGTGTTAGCGCGCTGCCAGCTGAAGCGACCGATGAGCGAGTCGCGCTGCTTCAGCTGCTGATTGACTTTGACATCGAATGTATTGACGTCGGTAAAGAAGCCGGTGTTCTTTTGATAGTTGTTGGTGAAGCCGGCCCCGGGAACATTGGGCAGCGGCACGAGCGCCAGGATCTTCTGCGGGACAGCGGCGAGCCGGCTGGGGTCAATGACATTGGCCTTGCCCTGGTAGCTGAACTGCGTGCGCCCGCTGCCATCAGCATTCCCGCTGGCGGGATCGTAAATGTTCGTCGGCCCGGCGCTGAGATCACCGCTGCGGAAGGCGGCGGTCGGCACACTGATCAGGTTGAACTGGTTCTGGTGATTGCTGTAGCGGAGGAAATCTCCGAAGAAGAAGGTGTGGTTCTTTACGATCGGACCGCCGAGGGCGAAACCGTAGTAGTTGTTGGTGGTGCGCTGCTTGGCGCCGGTCCTGTTGAAGTAATCGCGTGCCTGGAGCGCGCTGACCTGGTTGTATTCGTAGGCGGAGCCGTGAAAGCGGTTGGTGCCGGACTTGAGCGTGACGTTGGTGACGGCTCCGGCGGAGCGGCCAAATTCCGGAGCGTAGTTGCTGGTTTCCACGTCCACGGTCTGGATAGCCGCTGCCGGCGGGATATACACCTGCAGCAGGCCGGTGCGTTCGTTGTCGTCGATTCCTTCAAACTGCAGGTTGTTGGATTCCTCTGATTGTCCGTTCACCTGAAGGGACTGCGAGTTCTGCGCGTCAAAGAAGGATGAGTGATCGTAGATAGGACGGCTCACTCCGGGGACGAGCGATTCGAGCGCCTGGAAGTTACGCTGGGATCCAACCGGCAGATCCTCGACCTGGACAGCGTCGATCTGCGCGGTGACATCCGCGCGGTCCGTCTGCAGCATGGGCGCGAGGCCCGTGACGGTGACGACTTCAGTGGCAGAGCCGGCCTGCAGCGTCATGTCAACGCGCCGCGTGGTGTTCACCTGCACGGCGATGCCGGTCTGCTGCCCGGCCTTGAAGCCTTTCGCGGTGACGCCCACCGTGTAGGATCCCGGGGAGATGAACGGGAATTCGTAGTTTCCGCTGGCGTTGGTGGTCTGCTTCGCGACCGCTCCGGTTCCCTCGTCGGTGAGGGTGACGGTGGCGCCGGGGACCACCGCGCCTGAACTGTCGCTGATCGTGCCAACAACTGTCGCCGTGACCGCCTGAGACCAGCCGCGGGAAACCAGCAGAACACATGCGCAGGCCATTACGCCTGCGAAAAGAATCTTCGACAGCTTCATCACGCCTCCGGAAAGAACTACGTATGCTGCACGCACCGACATTGCGGCGCAAAAGCGCATCACCCGCAGTCTGTCTGCAGTGGAGCCTGCGCTTTCTGGTCCGGGGATGGCAGCGCAGGCGCGGCGAGCCTCTATCGTCGCGCAACGCACCCCGATTACGTGCCGCAGCACATATATCGCTGTCCGTTCACCGCTGTCAAGAATTACTTTGAAGTTTGGACAAATTCGGGATGCACGCACGAATGTGAAGGAACACAGCTGGATGAAATCGCGGAGCAGTGCGGGAGTCGCTACTGTTTGAGAGCGCCGGCGAGCGGATGATTTGCAAGCACCAGAGCCACTGCGCTGCGCAGGCGCGCGGCCGCGCTGTCGACTGCCGGACGAATGGGAATGTTCCTGGCAAGTGAATTCCGTTGCATCGAGTTTTCGATGACAGGCCCAAGCTGGCTCCAGATTTGAGTGATCTCGCCGACGACGATAATCTCCGACGGAGCCAGCGCGGCGGCGACGATGCTCATTCCGTGTCCGAGGCTGCGGGCCATGCGCTGGAGCGCCTCCGTCGCCGCATCATCGTTGCTGGTCGCAAGCCTGAGCAGTTCGGAAAATGCAATGCGCCCGCGCCTGTGCGACAGCTCGCGGTAGAAGCGAAGCGCGGCACGAGTGGAGGCGAAGGTCTCCCAGCAGCCACGATTCCCGCAGTTACAGAGCGGACCGTCATCGGCGATCTGAACATGTCCGAATTCACCTGCCATACCGGCCTGCCCGCGGGCGATCGCGCCGTTGATGAAGATCCCTGTTCCGATCCCTTCTGAAATGGCGACGACCACGAAGTCCCGCATGTCGCTGCTGGTGCGAAACCACACTTCAGAGAGCGCACATGCGTTGGCCACGTTATCCATGAAGACGGGGAGGCCGGTTGCTCGTTCGATGCGCGGCTTCAGGCTCACAACCGGCCAATGCAGGTTGGGGGCAAAGATGAGCTGACGTGCGCTGATATCGGTTCGTCCGGGCAGACAAATTCCAATCCCTTCGAAAACGAATTTGCGGTTCGCGCGAATCAGTTTGCGCAGCGCAGCGGTCATCGAGCGAATCGCCTTCGATGGATCGTCGGGAAGATTCAGGAGTTGCTGCGAGGCAATGTGTCCGCCAATGTCGATCACGGCAAGCGTGACCTGGCTCGGGTGAATGTCCACCGCGATGACACATCGCTGCGGATTGAGCGAGAGCATGGTGGGCCTGCGCCCTCGTGCTGACTTGCTGTTCTCCCCTTCGAGAATCCATCCGCTTGCGATCAGTTCGTCGACGATGAGAGAAACGGTGCTGGGGCGGAGTCCTGATTTGCGCGCGAGATCGGCGCGAGAGAGCGGCTGCTGCCGACGGATGATGTCGAGCAGGACCTTTGAGTTCATCCGCCGCGGCGTCCGGTTCGACGCAACGGGAGACCTGGATGGTTCGGGCGCGTTCATAGGGCGCTTCTACCCGGCAAATGCTGCTTCTCGTCAGCAGGAATCGATGTATGTGACGATAGCAGGATTGTGTGGCGGCGCAGCGGGGCGATGCATATCTATAACGCAGATGCGTGCGCTGCCCGGCCTCTATCGCTGCAGCGCTGCGTGCGGCCAGCCGTCGCGCCACGCGAGTGTCGAGACCTGCAGGGCGGGCTTCCCAGTGTGCGCGTCATAGGCATGGAAGACGATGATATCGGGACCTGATTTCTGCATGAAGAGGGATTCGCCGCCCGGACCGAGCCATCGTTCATTGGCGCTGAGCAAGGGAGTGCCGCCGCCCTGCATCATCGGAACACCGTGCTCGTCGACGTATGGGCCGGTGATGCTTGCGGAGCGGCCGACGATGGTGCGGTAGGTGCTGTGCAGGCCGCGACAGCACAGGTCCCACGAGACGAAGAGATAGTAGTAGCCGCCATGATGGACGATAAAGGGTGCCTCGATGGCCTCCCAGTCGGGAGGCAGGCCGGGAGGCGCAGGCGGAGGATTGTCGGGCCGGCGGCGCGTGGCGAGCGAATACAGCTTTGGATCGCCGGCCAGTCCGGTCTTGTCGTCGAGGCGGCGCAGCTTGATGCCGCTCCAGAAGCTGCCGAATGCAAGCCAGGAATGGCCCTGCTGGTCGAGGACGAAATTGGGATCGATGGCGTTGTAGTCGTCTGCCGCGGTGGACCGAAGAACGGCGCCGCGATCGATCCAGCGGTAGTCGGGACTGGAGGAGTCGAGCGTCTTGTTCGTGGCCAGCGCAATGCCGGAGGTGTTCTTGCCGAAGAGCGACCAGGCATAGTAGAGGCGGTATTCTCCGTTCTCAAAGGAGATATCCGGAGCCCAAAGCTCCTTCGTTCCGGGGCTCTCTTTCTGAATCCATTCGGGGATCTGGTCGAATACATGGCCGCATAACTTCCAGGCGTGCAAGTCAGGCGAACAGCGAATCTGAAACTGGCCGCCGTCCTGTGACTTCCCGGTCGCGAAGACGTACCACGTGTTGCCGGCTTTGATGACAGAAGGATCATGCGTGCCCCAGAAGTCTCCGGTGAGGGGCAGCGCTTCGGGCTCTTGTGCCATCGTCAGGGTCGCCGCCATCAGGGTGAGTGCCGCCCCGACCATCAGTGCACGATGGATTCTTACTTTCATGCTTCGCGCGGAACAGAGGGTGCTCGTCGTCATGCCTGACTCCATCATTGCTTCTCGTGATGCGACGCACTCGCCGGGCCGACGGTGATCTTTCCGCGAAGGCGGATATCGTCGGACGAGGAGCCGATCTGCACATCGTAAACTCCGGGCTCGACCAGGAATGCGTGGTGTGCGGTGTCATACCAGGCGAGCTGTTTCATCGGCATGCGAAAGTGTATCGTGCGCGCCTCGCCCGGCTGTAGCTCGACTCGCTGGAAGGTACGCAGGCTCCTGATCGGCTGATAGGCGCGGCTCTTCGCCAGATGCGTGTAGAGCTGCGCGACTTCTGCTCCCGCGCGTTCGCCGGTATTGCGCAGTTCGAAGGAGATGTCTGCCTGTCCGTTGGCGGAGGCGGCGGGAGTGATGTCGAGATGGCTGTAAGCGAAGCGCGTGTAGCTCAGGCCGAAGCCAAACGGATACAGCGGGAGTCCTTTGAAGTACTGATACGTGAATCCGTCGTTGACGGCGTAGTCATTCGGCGGAGGCACATTGTCGAGGCTGGCGTAAACCGTGTACGGCAGATGGCCGCCGGGGTTGTCGAGTCCGAAGAGAGCACGGGCGATGGCGGTGCCGCCCGTCTCGCCCGGGTACCACGCGCTCAGGATCGCGGGCAGATGATCCT
>DASSKX010000519.1:0-2070 GCA_035689925.1 Acidobacteriaceae bacterium | reverse complement strand
GAAGTTCAAGCCCGGCGATCTGGGCGCCGTCGGCTGCATGGTCGATTCGGACCGCACCTGCCCCGAGTGTCAGGCGGGACTGGAGCAGTTCTGTCCGAACTTCACGCTGACCTACAACTTCCCGGACAAGCACACGGGCGGGGTCACCTACGGCGGCTATTCGGATTCCATCGTGGTGGATGAGCACTTCGTGCTGCGCGTGCCATCGAATCTGGACCTCGCCGGAACGGCGCCGCTGCTCTGCGCGGGCATAACCACGTACTCCCCCATGCGCCACTGGGGCGTGACCAAGGGCTCGAAGGTGGGCGTAGTGGGGCTCGGCGGGCTCGGGCACATGGCGGTGAAGTTCGGGCACGCGCTGGGTGCGCATGTAGTCGTCTTCACGACTTCGCCGGGCAAGAAGGACGATGCGATCCGGCTCGGCGCGGATGAGGTCGTCATCTCACGCAACGCGGACGAGGTGAATCGGCTGGCGGGGAGCTTCGACTTCATCCTCGACGCCGTCGCCGCGGTGCACGACATTAATCCATACATCAATCTGCTGAAGCGCGACGGCAATCTCACCATGGTCGGCGCTCCCGCAGAGCCGCTGCCGGTGGGCGTCTTCGGGCTGCTGTTCCGCCGCCGCAGCTTCTCCGGGTCGCTGATTGGCGGCATCGCCGAGACGCAGGAGATGCTCGATTTTTGCGGCCAGCACAACATCACGGCTGACGTCGAGGTGATTCCAATGCAGAAGGTGAACGAAGCCTACGAGCGCCTGCTGAAGTCGGACGTAAAGTACCGCTTCTCGATCGATATGGCTTCGCTGAAATCCGAGTGAGGGAATGTATGGAGATTCAACGAGTCGGGTCGCGGCCTTCGACAAAGGGGCCGGCG
The DNA here is from genome assembly GCA_035689925.1 of Acidobacteriaceae bacterium. Lineage (GTDB taxonomy): Bacteria > Acidobacteriota > Terriglobia > Terriglobales > Acidobacteriaceae > Palsa-343. The sequence continues at coordinate 1,194 of DASSKX010000519.1, read as the reverse complement.
GATTGGTTCACGGGTACGGTGCGCATCGATCCCCTGCTCGAGGCGTCCGCGCCGGCGCGGGTCGCGGGCGCGCAGGTGACGTTCGAGCCGGGCGCGCGAACGGCGTGGCACACGCATCCGCTGGGGCAGACGCTGATTGTCACCTCGGGCTGCGGACGCGCGCAGCGCTGGGGCGGGCCGGTGGAAGAGATCCGGCCGGGCGATGTGGTGTCGTTTGCGCCGGGAGAGAAGCACTGGCACGGCGCCGCGCCGACCACCGCCATGACGCACATCGCCATCCAGGAAAAGCTGGACGGCAAAGTGGTGGAATGGATGGAGCAGGTGAGCGAGGAGCAGTACCGGGGATAGCGGCGCCGCTTCGGCCGCCGCGTTCCGGCGCCTGCAGGATTACTGCGCGCTGACGACGACGATTTCGAAGGTGTCGGGCTTGATCCTGGGCCGCCCGCCACCGGTAGAGGGCTCAAACTGTGCGGCGGGCAGGAAGATGCGATGGCGCTCCGCGTCGAGTCCGCTGGTGCGTGCGCCGTCGGCGGTCTTCACCGTCTGCAGCACGTCAAACTTGCCGGCCTTCTGACCCACAACCGTCAGCGATCCGTCGCGACAGCTGGCGAAGGCCTGGCCGTCGCCGAACTGCACCGCGTCGTTGCCCGCGCCGATCGGCAGCGCGGCTTCCACCTTGCCATCCTGCGTGCTCATGACGATCAGCTGCTGCGGCTTGCGGCAGCCGATGAAGAGGCGATGGTTTGCGGCGTCAATCGCCATGCCGGTCGGCGCGCCGCCGGGAGCCACCGGCCAGCGGGCGGTCACCTGCCGCGTGTGCAGATCGACGACGGCGACTTGATTCTGATCGGGGATGTTCACATAGGCTTTGCCAGCGCCATCGGCGGCGAGGAACTCGGGTGAGCCGCCCAGCTGGATCGGGGCGTCGAGCTTTCCATTGGCCGGGTCGACGTCGGCCTTGAGGGTCAGGAGTGCGTTGCTGTCGCCGGCAGAGACCAGCACAAGATTCGTTCCGGGATCGTAGATGATGCCGTCGGCATCGGGCATGGCGGTGATATGGCCCAGGACTTTGTAGCTCTTCAGATCGAAGATGAGGATCGCGCCGCCGCCACCGCCATCGGTGATGAATCCGCGGCCGAGTTTCGGGACCAGCGCGACACCATGGGCTCGGGTCTGACCTGGAATGTCGCCCAG
>DASSKX010000518.1:0-3594 GCA_035689925.1 Acidobacteriaceae bacterium | reverse complement strand
GCGCGCGTACCTGGCAAGTCGCGGTCTGCGGGATACCAGCTGGAACGACGAGAACAGCGGCCCCGGCGTGCTCGACATGCTGCCCAGCGGACAGCCGCCAACGGCGCCCTCCGCGCCTCGAGCCAAATCGTGCTGGTTCGTTTATTTCCCGGATGGCGTGGTCGATCCGCCCGACTATGGCGTGCCCTGTCATCGGCTGCCCACGGCCGACACGCTGTGGTGGATGCATGAGACCAGCGATGTGCCGGCGGAGATCGACGGGCCCGTGCTGATCAGCGACAGCGACCTGGCGGGGATCGAGTTTGGCGAAGGCCCGCTGAACCCGTATGAGCAGTTTCATCACATCCAGCCGACCGCCGTGATCGATCACGGCGTGTATGTCTTCGATGGACACTTCTCCATCCCTCTGGCGGCGGGGCTGAATGCTGCGGAGGAGGCGAACAACCTGCTCAAGGGGAATCGCCCGAAGGAGGCGCTGGTAAAGGCGCAGCATGCTGTCGCGCTGGCTCCGGCGCTGGTGAATACGCAGGTCGCCCTCGGCGATGCGTATGCTGCCGAGCACCGCCCGGGCGACGCACGCCTTTGCTACGAACGCGCGCTGGAACTGGCGCAGACGGTGGAGCCGGAGCTGCAGACGTCGTGGATCCCGGCGCTGCGGGCGAAGCTGCAGCCGGAGTAGGCGGTTGCCGGTGTCCATTGCTGAACACCGAAGCGGAGATTTGGACACAGATACCCACAGCGGCTGGGGCAAGTGTCTGATTCCAGGCGGCCTGATCGGCGCGGTATACGGCCACCGGCGTGCATATTTCTTATGTCCGGGTCACGAAATCCTGCCAGAGGAACTGCTATGCCCAACCAGCCGTATCTGTCCCAGGGGGACCGTGCCATGCGCCGCTTTGTCCTGTTCGTGCTGGCGTTTTGTGCCATCGTCGGCCTCGGAGCGCTTGCGCCCCGCCAGCCGTTCTGCAGCCGCTTTGCCCGCAGCATGCATGTTGTCCACGCCGTGCGCGCCGCGCAGGTGCCTTCGAACTGGAGCACCGGCGAGTGCCAGGAGAATCGCCACAACTGGGGCCAGGCGCATGTGTGCGAGATGCGCCGCACCACCTTTGCCCTGTCCGGCGGGCGCCTGAGCGTCGAGACGGAAAACGGCGGGATTCAGGTGACGGGCGAGGATCGCTCGGACGTGGCACTCGAAGCCCGCGTTCAGGCGTGGGGACCGTCGGATGCGGACGCCAAGGATCTGCTGAAGCAGGTCGCGATTGAGACGGCGAACGGGGAGGTCCGCGACCATGCTCCGAAGCGCTCGCACTTCAGCCGCGAAGGATATGCGGTGGAGTATCACCTGCGCGTGCCGCGTCACCTGGCGGCCGACCTGCACACCGTCAACGGCGGCGTGGACCTGAGCCAGATCGAGGGCGCGATCCGCTTTGCGACGACGAATGGTGGCGTCAGCCTGAGCCGCGTTGAAGGCGACGTGCAGGGACACACCACGAATGGCGGCCTCGACATCGCACTGGCCGGTGATACCTGGCATGGCGAGGGCCTGCGTGCTGAGACGATGAACGGCGGCGTGGACATGCGGATCCCGTCCGGCTACTCGGCACACCTGGAGACGGGAACGGTCAACGGCGGCATCTCGGTCGACTTTCCCATCACCGTGCAGGGGGAGATTAAGAATCACCTCGCGACGGACATCGGCCACGGCGGACCGACGGTTCATGTCCAGACGGTGAACGGCGGCGTGAGCATCAGCCGCGGCGGACCGGATTCGGGCAGCGGGGAGTGAGGCAGCCGGTAGTCGGTAGCAGGTGGCGAAAAAAATCTTGGGCGCCGCCCGGGCGTTTTGCTGGGGCGGCGTTGCAGTTTCGTGCTCGGGTTTCCGCAGGCATCTTCTCTTCTGTTGAAGTTGTGGGTAAGGCTTCCGCTGTGGGAGACATGGTCGTCCGGGAGCCGCGTCTTCTCTGGCTGGAACCGCACTTTCCACGCAGGCTGGCTGCTTTCCACACGGCGAGAATCGGCCGCTGTTGAAACCGTGGGGATCGTGTGACGGGAACGGCGACTTTCCTCCCGGTTTCCTTGTTTTGCTTTTTCAGCCGCCCCGGTTTTCTAAAACTCGCACCCGCTGCGGATCCGCCTCAGTTGCGGTTTCTCTCTCGCTTTCCACTTTTCCGACGAGAACGGCTACGGCTACGGATAAAGAAGTATTCCAATAAGACCGTAATAGCCGTCGCCGTCCCGGCCTTGCCGCGCTCGGTCCCAATCCGGAACCGAAAGGCGTGGCGAAAGTTGTTCAGGCCCGCTTGGCACAGAGCAGACGCGTTTTCCAGAGAGCGTTGGGAAGCCTTTTATTACTAGAATGGAGGCGATCCACTATTCGCTTGCGAGGGGTTGCGCGGCGTGGTGTACAGTGGGTCCAATTGCAACCCGGGGGAGCCAACATGCCGGCTGGAGTCGAACAGGAAAAAGCCGCAGGCGCGGCGATGGAGATTGGCGTCAGCCGTCAGGACCTGCTGCGGGAGCTGACGGCCACGCAGAGCGTTGTCGAGCGCAAGACGACCATTCCCATCCTGTCCAACTTCCTGCTCGAGGCGGAGGACGATCGCATCACGATCACCGCCACGGATCTGGACCAGAGCATCCGCACCTCCTGCGCGGCGAAGGTGAAGAAGGCCGGATCCTGCACCATCCCCGCTCGCAAGCTGTACGACTACATCAAGCTGCTCGGCGACGGCGATATTTCCATCAAGCTGCTTGAGAACCACTGGGTACAGATCCGCGCCGGCCGCTCGAACACGAAGATGGTCGGCATGGCGCGCGCTAACTTTCCGCAGGTGCCGGAGTTTCCCCAGGGCGGCGTCACGAAGATTCCCGTTGGCTCGCTGCGGACGCTGATTGCGCGCACCATCTTCGCCATCTCGAATGAAGAGTCGCGTTACACGCTGAACGGCGCGCTGCTGATCCTGAAAGCGGAGTCGCTGGCCATGGTCGCGACGGATGGGCACCGGCTGGCGCACATCGAGAAGACGGCGGAGAGCTTCCCCTCGATCACCGGCGAGAAGAAGACGCTGATCCCGCGCAAGGCGTTGCAGGAGCTGCAGTCGCTGCTCGCGAATACCGACGCGGAGAACATCGAGTTTGCCGATGACGATTCGACGCTGTTCTTCCGCATCGGCCACCGGGTGCTCACCAGCCGCAAGCTCACGGGCCAGTTCCCGAATTACGAAGCGGTGATGCCGCGCGACAACAACAAGTTCGTCATCGTGCGCAGCCAGGATTTGTCCGGGTCGATCCAGCGCGTGGCGCAGTTCGCCGATGAGCGCTCGGGCGCCATCAAGATGCGGCTGGAGCAGAACGAGGTAAAGATCTCCTCGTCGTCGACCGAGGCCGGCGAGTCGGAAGACACGATCGAGACGCCCTACAACTTCGATCCCATTGTGGTCGGCTTCAATTCGGCTTACCTGCTGGATTTCCTGAAGGCCGTGGGCAACGAAGGCGAAGTTCGGCTGGAGTTCAAGGACGCGCAGTCAGCCGGCCAGATGCGGCCTGAGGATGGGTCGGACGAGTTCCGCTACCGCTACATCATAATGCCGATGC
>DASSKX010000517.1:0-5559 GCA_035689925.1 Acidobacteriaceae bacterium | reverse complement strand
TGCAAAGGACTGGCGAATCAACTCCTCCGTGCTGATCAGTGCGATGCCCTCTCGTTCCTGAATCTCCGCTGTTAACTCGGTCCTGACCGCCGGCGGCAGGAGCTCAATGACTTCAACTCCGGTTTCCTCCAGCTGGAAGCGCAGTGACTGGGTGTAGGCGTGAACCGCCGACTTCGCCGCGCAGTAGATCGGGGCTGAGGGCAAAGGCACGAAAGCGAGTGCGGAGGATACATTGATGATCGTGCCCTTGTTGGCTGTGAGGGCATCGATGAATGCCGAAGTCACGCGGATTACGCCGCCCAGGTTGATGTTCACCTCGGCCATCAACCCTTCGAGATCGGCCGCAGGAACCTTCAGATTCTTATGGAGCATGATCCCCGCATTGTTCATCAGCACGTCGAGCTTCGGATAACCTGCCTTCACCCGCCTGGCGAGGAAGGCGATTTGCCCGGGATCGGCGACGTCGCTCTGAATGGTGTGGAGCTGCGGATACTTTGCCCTTAGCTGCTCGAGCACCGAGGGGCGGCGACCCGTCACGATGACCTGGTTGCCGAGTTCGAGAAACTTGCGGGCGAAGGCGAGGCCAATACCCGCCGATCCTCCGGTAATCAGGATGGTGCGACCGGTGATTTTCATAGGGATCCTTTCACGTGAACAAAGTGCGTGCCATATATCGGCAGCGGGAAAACAAATATCTGTCAGGAGGGAAAACAACGCGCGAACGCGAGAAGCAGTCTGGGCGAGCCGTGAATCCGAATTTTGCGGCGGAGCAAAGCCCACACCAGGTTCGTTTCCTTGCGGAGAAATCGCAGCCAGGTTTGACTATCCGCAGTCAGCCGGAAGTCCGCAATGCCACGATGCCCATCCGATACTGCGAGCTTCTGGTCGCGGATCACAACCGTCGCCTGGATTTGCTCCCGGCCGGTGAACGTGAAGTGATAGGTGGCGTTCAGCCCCGCGGACTTGCCGCGTTGAAATACGAAATTCAGGCCGCGGAGGAATGCGCGGATGGTTCCCTGACCCGCAAGGCCGTTCGAGACACGCCTGGTTGTCTTATGAGGAAAGCGGCGCGCCACGTAGTCTTCTGCGTCGGAACCGGGAACAACATAGATGGTCTCCACTTTTTCCTGCAGCGGCTTCACAACAGTCTTCAGGAATTCCTTGCGATCGTTGAGAAACGGGGCAATGACTTCCTCACCGGCGGGGCAGACAGAAAGGCAATAGGCTGCCTTGTAGTTCGCGCCGAATGAAAGGCTCTGCCACATGGAAACGGTTTCGGCACCCGACACTTTCTTTCTGTAGTCGGACCGGCTGCTGCTGTCGGCGATTGTCTCGACCCAGTCGTTAAATCCGCCCATGAACTCCCGGTAATTGTGCGTGTAGCAGGCGGAGAAGTCGAAGCTGCCATCACTGCCAATGGCGCCGGTTGGGCAGGCCGCAACGCACAGCTTGCATTCGAGGCAGGGGTTGTAATCAATGGGATGGGAGTATTCCGACAGTTCTGCATCCATCAGTACCGTTCCGAGCAGGATGAAATTGCCGAACCTGGGATGAATCACGTTGCGGTGAATTCCCATGCGACCCAGACCTGCGGCGACCGCAATGGGTTTGTGCGAAACAACCCACATCTTTGTTCCCCAGTGATCCGCCTCCATAGGAAAACCCGCGGCTCCGCCGTTGATGGCACGGACGCCGGTGCGTTCCAGCGCCGCAACGATCTTTCGCGCAACCTCGTTTGTGTCGTCAGTCGTGTGATGGAATTCCAGGTTAGCGATGGACCGGGCTGGAGTGCGGATGTTTTCGCGATTCATGCGCATGACCAGGCTCACGAGTGTCTTCGTCCCAGGAAGCAGCGAGAGGATCTCCGATTTCTGGTCGTCAATCTCGGCACGGTCGATCGCAACGAATCCCGCATCATCCGCGCCGGCCTCAAGGCAGACCTGTCGAAGCCACTCGCGAGAGAGAGTCTGGGGCGGAGCGGGCGAGGCTTCTGCTGCTTCTCTTGCCCGAAGCAGCTTTACCGTTGGATGGTCAGACAGCTGCGCCATCGAAGCCTCCCTGTTCCGCGACGATCGCGGTTGTGTCGGTGATCAGTTTCGTCAGGTCATTCCACCGCTGGTTGCCGAGCCGCTCACGAAGCGTGTCCTGCGTCTGTTGCCAATGCGGGACACCACGACTGAATTCGGATTTCCCGAGAGAGGTGAGGCGCAGACGCCGCTCGCGGCGGTCCTTCCCGTATTTTTTGGCGATCCAACCATGTTTGTTCATCACCGCCAGTGTTCGGGTCAGGGTGGTGCTGTCCATTGCAAGGATTTCTCCGAGGGCACCCTGCGTGATCTCTCCGGCGAGCGAAAGCGCCTGCAGGATCGTGAACTGCGTAATGGTCAATCCCAGCGGCCGCAGTGCCTCGCCATAGCATTGGGTGAGAGCGCGGGCAGCACGTCGAAGATTGGCGCACATGCAAGGAAGGGTTGGTGTGCTCAGGCTCTGCATGAGCTAAAGATGTATATGCATGTATTGACGGTTCAAAAAAATATTGAGGACTGAGCGGGGGTGCACTGGTTCGTCAGTCCTCTCACCGCCGATCCAACGACGCTCGTCGCAGCAGGAAATGCGTGAAGACGAAACGGCCCCGCTGGGCGGGGCCGTTTGTCGCAGCGGTGCGTTGCTGACTCTCACCTCTTGATGGACATGCCGGTGCCGATCTTGATGGTCCCCGTGCCGCCGGTCGCAACAGGCTGGGCGCCACAGGTTCCGGTGGATGCCACGGTCGTGTATGTGACGGTTGCGGCGGCCACCTGAGCCACACCGCTCCACTGGTGGCCTGAGTTATGTTCTCCGCCATGCGGAAGTGGCTGATCGAAGGGGTCTGGTGGCGGAAGGGGGCTGACGGAAATCACGCAAAACTTACCAGGTCCCGCCCATTGGATTTCGAGCGTGTCACCGTCGTCCAGCTGGGCGTCGGAATTGTTGTTATTGCCGGGGGTGATAACGATTTTCACGGTTTTGGACATTCGGGATCCTTTCCGGTCGCAACAGCAGTTGAACGCACCCACGCGGCAGTCGCGCGGCTTATTTCAGCAGGGCCCGGACTGGGGGATCCTGGAGGACGTCCTGGAGTTCAGGATCGTCGAGAATCTGTTGCTTCGCGGCTCCATGCTGGAGCGCCTTCCCGAGCCAGGCAATTGCCTGACGGCGCTCTCCGAGATGCTCGTAGACGTCGGCGGCAGTCTGCAGAACGCCTGGATCGTCCGGCGCGAGGGCCATCGCGGTGCGCAGCATAGAAAGAGCCTTGTCGCGCTGCTGACCGGAAGCATAGAGATCGGCCAGCTTGGCGAAGATATCCGCACTGCGCGGATTTTGGCGAGCCGCCTGCTCGACAATGGGAATCTCGCGGACGCGCACCTCTTCAGCGCGATCGGCCTGGTGGAGCGCCTCGTAATCGGCGCGAAGATTCTCCCAAACGAGGTAGTTCTTATCGTTCAGCTCGAGCGCTTTGCGGGTTTGGTCGGCTGCCTCCTGGAAGCGCCGCTCGTGGCTGTACAGAGCTCCGAGGTTGGCATAGGCTCCAAAGCTCGGCTGGAGGGCGATGGACCGCCGGAGGCATGATTCGGCTTCCGGGAAGGATTCCGGGGCGCCGGTGTCGATGTACGTGCCTCCGAGGTTCAGCAGGACCTGAGCGTTGTCGGGAGCCAGCTGCAAGGCGTGCTTGTACTCGGCGATGGCCTGCTCGCGTTTGTCGTGGCGGCCGAGGAAGTTGGCGAGGTTGTCAAAGCCGTCCCAGTCATTGGGCTGGAGATCGGCGGCTTTGCGGTAGTCGGCTTCCGCCTCGGCCAGTTTGCCGGCGTCCTCATGCACATGCGCCATACCGGTGAGGGCCAAAGCGCTGCGCGGGTCGAGAGAGTACGCGTGCTGGAACTCTTCGAGGGCGAGGTCGTGCTGGCCCATGGTGTTATGCACCCAGCCGAGGGTGACATAGACGGGAGCGATACTGTTGTCGAGCTGAGCGGCCTTTTGCGCACTGGCTGCCGCCTCAGCGAGCCACCTGGGATTTTGGTCGCTGAGGTACTTGCGCCGCCAGGCTTCGCCGAGTTCGCCGTAGCCGAGGGCAAATCCCGGATCGGTTTTGACGGCGTTCTGGAGGGTGGAGATGGCCTGGTCGAGATTGCCGGGCTTGTCGTAGCGCTGCATGAATCCGAGCGCGGTGAGGTAGCCCTCGTAGGCCGCCGGATTAACGTGGCCACCGGTGTTGCGGAGCATGTCGGCGGTGACGGCGAGGTTCATGAGGCGGGCCAGGCGCGCGACGGTTTCGTCTTCGAGTGTGGAGAGGTCGCCGGCGGCGTCCTCGACGTCGGCCGAGCCGATCTGGCGCAGGTTTTTGGTGTCGATGAGGTTGACGGTGAGGTGAATGTCCCTGCCGTCGCGCTCGACGGCGCCCTTGATGACGAGGTTGGCGCCGAGCTGCTTCAGCGCGTCGGCGGGGTCGCTGACCTTGCGGGCGCGGACTTCGCTGGTGGGCACGATCCAGAGGGACTGGTTGCCGACATCGAGGTTGGAGAGGCGGCCGGAGAGCGACTCCATCAGGCCGGCGGCGAGGGCATCGTTTTCCGGATTGCTGCCGATATTGTCGAAGGGGAGGACGGCGATGTGCTTTTCCGCTGGGGCGAGGAAGCGGCCGCGGACGGCAGGAATCGCCCAGAGCACCAGGGCGAGGACGACGAGGCCAGCGGCGCCGATGGCGATCCACAGCGGAGCGGAGGAGCGGCGCCGTTCCGGACCCCACGTGGAGCGCGAGGCCTCTTCGCGTGCGCGACGGAGTTCAGCGGTTTCGCGGCCGGTGCTTTTGGGGCGGATTCCCGGCTGCGTGGTGGTGGCGGCGACAGGAGCATCGGCGGGCAGCCGCGGTTTTGCCTGCTCGAGCGCGGCGAGCAGTTCCGCACAGGAGAGATAGCGCCGCTCCGCATCTTTGGCGAGCGCCTTATAAAGGATCGGCTGGAGCGCGGGGTGGACCTGGTCGATGCCGCGGGGCGCCTCGTTGAGGATCGCAAACATAATGCCGGCGATGTTGTCGCCCTGGAAGGGATGCTGTCCGGTGAGCATTTCGGCGAGCACCACGCCGAGCGACCAGATGTCGCTGCGCTGATCGACGGAGCGGCCCATGGCCTGCTCGGGCGACATGTAGGCCACGGTGCCGGTGGTGTTGGTCTGGGAGGCGGTTTGCGCGGTGGTGACGAAGGCCAGGCCGAAGTCAACGATCTTGACGAGGCCGGTGCCGGTGAGCATCGCGTTCGAGGGCTTGACGTCGCGGTGGATGATGCCGCGGGAGTGCGCCTCGCCGAGTCCGCGCGCCATCTGCATGGCAATGTCGACGGCTTCGTCGGGCGGAAGGGGGCCGCGCAGCATGCGCTGGGCGAGCGATGCGCCTTCGTAGAAGGCCATCACGATGAAGGTGGCGCCGTCGCCGGTTTCCTCGACTCCGTGGATGACGCCGATGTTGGGATGGTCCAGTTGCGATGCGGTTCTGGCTTCGCGCAGGAAGCGGTCGCGGTCACGCTGGCT
>DASSKX010000516.1:0-3298 GCA_035689925.1 Acidobacteriaceae bacterium | reverse complement strand
AATGCAATCCCACCGCGCAGCCAGAGGAAGGCCGTCAGCAAGGTGGCGAAGGTGATGGTCTGGAAACCGACCGCCTCCCCCGCGAAGACGAGGGCGAGGATCGATGCAAGCACCAGGGCCACCGAGGGAATCGCGCGGACTTGGTCGAAGGGATAGATGATCTGAACGGAGAAGATCCCCGCCCCGCTGACGCGAATGGCGCGGATCACGAGGATCGCCCCGCAGATCACGAGCCCGATGCCGATGATCTGCGGAACGAAAGCCGGGCCGTAATAGGTACCGGATGTGTTCGGGAAGCCTGCGGCGTACCAGAACACGGCAATGCCGAGGGCGGCCAGCACGAAGCCCATCAGGCCATCGCCGGTACGCATTATCGCGGCTCCCGATGTGTCAGCCTACTCCTCGCCGAAGATCTGCTGCGCCGCCTCGTAATCGGACTTCATGAACTCGCGGAACTCGTCGCCCGGCCGCCAGACGACCGTAAACCCGCGGTTGATCAGTGTGTTGCGGAAAGCCTCGCTGTTCACCGCCTTCTCGACCGCGTCGAGCAGGATCTGTCGCTCCTCTTCGGGCAGGCCATCTGGTGCGACCACACCGTGCCACAGGCCGAACGTGTAATCGATGCCCTCTTCCTTCAGCGTCGGGACGCTCGGAAAAATATCGATGGATTCCTCGGACATTACGGCGAGGGGGCGGAGCTTGCCGCTCTCGATCAGGGCGCGCGCCTCGGCCAGCGATGCGGTCGAGAAGGTCGAGTTCCCGGCGGCAACGTCCAGGTGGCCCGCCGTGCCGCCCTGGGTGGGGACCCACACCACGTTGTCCGGATCGATGCCCTCTTCCATCATGAGCCCGAGGAACCCGAAGTGCCAGTTCGCATTGGGCGGTGCCCCGGTGCCTTTCAGTTCGCCCGGGTTCTCCTTGATCGCCGTCAGGAGATCGTGGACCGACTGGTAGGGTGAGTCCGCCCGCACGGTGATGCTGGACGCCAGCTCGTTCGTCTGGCCGATTGCGGTGAAGTCCTCGTAGGTGATGTCGGCGAGGCCCTGCGGCTCGTACAGGCTGATGTCGCTCGCGATTACCCCGATCGTGTAGCCGTCCGGTTGCGCGCGTGCGACTGCGCTCGTGCCGACGATGCCGCCGCCACCGCCGCGGTTAACGACGTTGATCGAGGTCCCGAGTTCTTTCTCGATTTCGCTGGCAAGCGTACGTGCCACGATATCCGTTCCGCCGCCGGCCGGGTACGGCACGATGACCTGGATCGGCCGATCCGGATAGGCTTGGCTCGGCGTTGCCGTCCCGAGCGCCAGAGTGGCGGCCAGTGCCGCGCCCGCCGCGGCGGAGAATGTTCGTTGCGGTCTCATGATATCGTCTCCTCCCATTTGTCTTTCTGATTGGTAGGCAGGTCCAGCCGGTAGAGCTCCAGCGCATTCCGGCGGAACAGACTGTCTCTGTCCTGCCGGCTGAAATCCGCCGTGATCTTGAGGAAATCGTCGAATATCCCTTCGAGCGACCGAAGCAGGCCGTCGACAGGATAATTGCTGGCGAACATGCAGCGATCGACGCCGAAAATCTTGATCGCGGCGAGGACCACCTCGCGCTGGGACGACGCGGTCCAATCCGTTCCCGGCACCCCGATCCCAGAAATCTTCAGCCGGACGTTCGGCTGTCCGGCGATCTTCTCCATCGACCTGCGCCAGGCGGCGATCCCGTCGCGGTCGCGTTCGGTCGGTAGGCCGGTGTGATTGATGACGATCAGCGTTTCCGGGAAGCTGGCGGCGAGGTCGACGGCATCCGGCAGATGCCAATGGGGCGTCTGCAACTCGAAATGCAGGTTGTTGCTGGCGAGCTGCACGTAGCCTTGGCGAAACTTCGGACACATCATGGAGCCCGGCAGCCGGTGGCTCGATGTCCACTCTGCTGCACTGGCGAAGGATTTCGGCTTGTGCCGGACCCCGCGCACCAGTGGGAATCCGGCTTGCGCCGCCAGCACCTCTCCCGCATCATCTGCGTCGAGCCGAGCCTGCGCGATCATCGCGTGCGGCCTGCCGGTCAAGGCCCTCAGTCCGTGTACCCAGCGGGTCTCGCCGGTCGGATCCGCCGGATCCCATTCGGCCTCCATGTACACGTTGCCTACGATCCGATGGTGACCCGCGGCGCGGTCGTAGTCATTCGGCATGAAGCTCTTGCAGATCGCGCGGTAATCGCCATAGCGATGCGGCACCAGATTGACGCCGTCGAGCCACGGGTGCCTGCGAAGGCTCAGATCCCAGTAATGGTGATGCGCGTCCACGATCGGCTGCAAATCGCGGGGCAGCGTTTCTGGCACCAGTTGCGAAACCATCAAGCCAGAATGCCGGTTCCATCCGGTGGCCCGGCAGCTGCCGCTGCAGAATGCCCGCGACTTTGTAGTCCGTTCATCGCCCCTCCTCGGGGATCTACCGATCCTCTGGCGGGAAACGTAGCTACCGCTCAGCGCCGCTGTCAACGGCGGCGGGGTCAGAACACGTCGATGGCAGCGAAGGGAGAAGGCACTCGCGGGCTTCCACTGCAGGCATGGGTTCGGCATGCTGTCGGTGGGATTCGACCTCATCCACGGGGGAAGGCACGAGTTCGGTTGTAGTCGTGATCGCCGGGATGCGAACGACGGTTGCGCGCTGGGGCGCGCGACGGTCAGCTTCCGAAGAACAGCGCGTCCTGTTCGCAGCGTAGCCGATGCAGCCTTCCGCATTCAGGTAAGTCGACCATGCCGGCGCCCACGGCGGCGCCTGGGCCGGCAACGTCGTCGGCTGCGGCATCAAGCCCTCGTCCTGATCCAGGACGCGGGGCTCAAGGCGCAGGTGAACCGCCTCTGGCTCCACTGGACGGACGTGGCGGATGCGGAAGGCTTCACCGATTTCTACGGCTTGCGGCGCCGGGTTGTCGCGAGGTGTTCCTGGCCGGCGAGGTCTTTCTGCGGTTCCGGCCGCGCCGGCCGGAGGACGGGCTGACGGTGCCCCATCAGCTGCAGATGATCCCGTCCGAGATGCTGCCGCTGAACGGGACGGAGATCAGGGGGCGCAACCGCGGTCCGGTTGGGGATCGAGTTCGACGGCATCGGCAGGAGGGTCGTCTCGGCCAGCGAGGACGCCGCTGCGGACTGACCGGTGGCCTGACGGCGTTCATCGCCGCCTTCCGCTGAATTTTCTGCGCAGTGGATTGCATCAGGCAGATTCTTGTATACAAATTAGATGTGCATGCGACTGTCCGTTGGAGGACGACCTACATGAATCTCGAGCAACTCCTCGGCCCCGCATCCATC